>JBAQZF010000081.1:0-2459 GCA_049790715.1 Saccharimonadales bacterium (SeqCode)
CGCAGCTGGCTGCCCTGTTCGGCATTCTCGGTAGCCACGACTAGCGACGCCTGCGTCGGCACGACGATCCGAACGTTTTGATGATCGGGCAGTTCCAGCATACCAAGCGTGACGGCGGCTGTCATCAGCACCGTACCGGCCTGAGCAGCGATGTCGGTTATTTTTTGTGAAGTTGTTTTTTGATGTTTTTTTGTTTTATAGGACATTTCGACTGTATTGTAGCAAAAATTATACTTTTTGTCAATATAGTTATGCTTATGTACAGCTAGCCCATGCCGGCGGGGTCCCAAGTGACGCGTTGGCCATCGCTGAGTCCATCGAGGATGGTCATGTCAGTCTTGGTCAGCTCAAAGTCGAAAATCTGGAGATTGCCACTAATGTGGTCGGGGTTGATCGAGCGTGGCAGCGGCAGTGTATGGTGCTGGAGACACCAGCGCAAGAGTATCTGTTGCGGTGTTTTGTCGAGGCGACCAGCGATGGCGGTGACTGGCTGGCTGGGCATACGGGCGACGCGGCTCAGCGGGCTATAGGCTTCGATTAGGATGCCCTGCTGATCGCAGTACTTGAGCAGCGGCTTTTGCTCGTCGTATATAAAGGGGTGAAATTCGACTTGATTGACGGCTGGCACCAACTCGCTGCGCTGGAGCAAGTCTTGCAGATGCTCGACGGTGTAATTGGCCACGCCAGCGGCTTTGATCGCACCATCCTGTTGCAGTTTCTCAAATGCCCGCCAACTATCGCGGCGCTTGCCGGTGGCCGGCCAGTGGACGAGGTAGAGGTCGAGATAGTCCAGGCCAAGGCGCTCCAGAGATTTTTGACAGGCTTTGAGCGTGCGGTCGTAGCCTTGGTCATCATTCCAGAGCTTGGTGGTCAAAAATATGTCCTCGCGCGGGATGCCGGACTCGCGAATAGCTTTGCCAACACCTGTTTCGTTGCCGTAAATTTTGGCGGTGTCGATAATCCGATAGCCAGCTTCTAGGGCTGCCAGCACCGCTTGTTTGGCGTCGCTATCAGGGGTGATTTCCCAGGTGCCAAAGCCAATGGACGGGATCACGCGACCGGTGTTGAGCGTGTAGTGCTTCACGCTTTGGTTGCTGAGATATTAATTTCTATCGGTTCGCCAGTTTGGAGTTTGTGAAAGGTAATATCGTGCTCGCCCAAGATGCGCTCAAACGTGCCATACGTCTGCTGACGGGCGGCATCGTTCCAGTGCCAGTCGTGGATTGGCAGGACATGCTGCGGCTTGAGTTTCAACGCCAGATTGAGGGCATTGACGGCATTGCCCCATGGCGCGGTCATCGGCAATGCCAGTATCTGTTTAGTCTCGGTGAAGCTGTGACTGTCGCCCGGGTGGCTCAACGTGTCCAGGTAATGTACGCCGATTTCCTGCGGGACTTGGCCGAGAGGCTCGATTTTTTCGTGTGGCGCGTCAAAGAAAGCTACGCCTGGCGACGGATCGCTCATAGCAGTGATATGCTCGGTAGCTAGTTGAGCGACCACCTCTGGTGGCGCGGTAATTCGCACGTCTGGAAATTTGGCTACCAGCTGTTCGACAAATGACAAACTGCAATGATCAGCATGGATATGGGTGATGAAGATGTCATCGAGCCGCTTAAGCGTGTCGATCGGAAATACCTGTTCGCTGAACGTCCCCGGGTCAAACAGCGCCACCCGCTCCGGTGTTTCGACCAATAAGCAAGCGTGCACGTATTTGGTGATTTTCATAATTAGTCCCTTTCTTTTATATCTATTAAAGCAGATCTGCTGATTGCTTCTGTAAGATAAGTAACTTTTCGTGTATTTTTTCAGCGGACTTAACGCTAGCTTAATGAACCATGCTCTTCTGCTCTTTGAGCCAATTCGGTAATGAAGTCTTGAATCTCCTGATAATCTTTCGTTGTCGAGTAAGAATCGTTGATGATACCGTTGAGCATTCCTTCTTCGATAAGCTTTTCGAGGGCTACTCTCGCGTCTTCGACTATTTCAGGCATTACGCGTGAACGTAATATACTATGGCTCATCCGAAAGGCTACATACATCTTAATGTTGCTTTGAATGAATTTCAGGGGTGCAAGTTTTCGTTCTTGATCTATTTGACCAATACGTTCCATAATGCTTACTATGCGTTTCCCTATCGTGCTAGGACGATGCCTTAGATAGCGCCAACGAGATTTTTGAACTTCTTCGACGGCTCCAAGCTCTATCAACAGCTCTTCGAATGTCTCGTCTATGCTATGAATTTCGTTATCAGCTTGATACATAACATCAGTCTGCTCTTGATAAGCCTCCCGAAAAGGATGATCCAAAGGCAGCTGCTCAATAGTCCCCGCCACCTCACTGAGTAACTCTAGTCGTTTGTAGACATCAGCAGCAGGTATGAGTTCTCGCTCATCGCGCGTTGCTTGCGGCCTTTCGTGAAAACTCATAGGTGTATATTAAACTCTTTAACTCTATATAGG
>JBAQZF010000082.1:0-4731 GCA_049790715.1 Saccharimonadales bacterium (SeqCode)
CCTTGTATGTGAGCGATCAATGATCTATCGATTCGGTGAAACTCTTGTCCGGTCGTTGATTCTCTAAAGGAAGAGAACGAGGGCGATCAGAAGCAAAAGAACGATCAGCGTGAATACCATGAATCCGTTGCGGCTGTTGCGCAGCCTCTGGTTGGCAGGTTCACTTCTGAGCATGGCGTTCTTGCTGGTCCAAGCGGATCCTCCGACGAGGGCGATCAGAGCAAAAACTCCAGCGACGACGGCAAGCATGTCGTGTACCTCCATCGATTGAATGAGTACGATGCTTTAATTCTTACTAGATGAAGGAAAACACATAGATCGTCATTATGATTATGCCGATCATAATGACGACAGCCAAGTTGCGATTTTTTCGAAGTGCAACATTATAGGGATTGTGCCTCAGACGCTTATTTGTCCTGATGCAGGTATATATTCCAAACACAGTGACGAATACCCAGACCAGAAACAGTACCCGATTTAAGATATCGTAAAACAATGTAGGTTACCTCTATCGATCGAATGGCTAACGCTGTAAACTGCTTTCTCAGTAGTACTCGCCGCATTCTTTAGGGCAAACGCCTACGCGAGAATACAAGGAGTACTACTGAGCTACCTATCTCTTTGTCAAAGGGCGAGGCTCAAGCCTTGGCAAGCGAACCTCTGAGCTAAATTATGGACTAAAAATACAGTAAAGTCAAAATACCATCACTTAAAAATCAATCCCCTTATTGGCCAAAAACTTGTCATCGAAGTGGTGTTTGATCTTCTTCATCTCGGTGGCGATATCGACGTGCCGTAAAAGCGATGGCGGGAAGTTGCGACCTGTCAAACACAGGCTGGTCTTGGGGCTACGGCCTTCCAGGAGTATCTGTAGTTGTTTTTCACTCAATAATCCATCGTGAACGGCGTTATTGATCTCGTCGCAGATGACCAAGTCGTAATCACCGCTGGTGGCGCAACGCAGCGCTTCCTGGTACGTTTCCAGTGCTGCTTGCCGGTGCTGTGCTTCCGAGACGTGCTGCTCGCTGAGATCGCCAGCCTGAAAGAACCCTTTGCCACCCTTATAAAAGTGCAACTGATCTCGGTACAGCGGCTCGATATCGCGGATAAAGATATGCTCGCTGACTCCCCAGTATTTGATGAATTGGATAAAAGCCACTCGCCAGCGATTGCCGAGGGCGCGCGTCATCAGCCCCAGAGAAGCCGTCGTCTTGCCCTTGCTGTCACCGGTGTAGACGATCACCACCGAATCCTTAGTCTGAAAATCCTCAAAAGCCATAGTTGTATCTTTATGGTACTATATCTATAGATTAAATAGGTGAAATGCTATGGCGAATCACGAAACATCGCGATCGGATACAGATCTTACGCGGGCCTATCCTCAAGGTGTAGAAGATGGTTGGCTAGAGTGTGGCGATTACGAACAACCACAGGCTGGCGAAGCTATTTTCGTACCAGGCGCGGACGGTGTCGAGCGACCGGTTGTGGACTCTGCTCTCGCTCGCCACGCGCTACGTGCTAAGAAGCAGCAGATTGAAGCCTTTGGCATAAAAGGTCGCGGTCACAGAGATCAGTGATCTGAAAGGAGTAGTATGGAGCATTTCAACGAATTTGTTTTAGGAAAGGCTCGGGAAACAGTGAGTAGGCAGCCGGCCGAAGATGTGCCTATAGAGACCGCACGCTCTCCCAAAGCTCCCAGTATCATGCAAGAACGTGTCGGTATTGCCGCTGATCAAGCTGCCACCGAAGAACCTGGGCCTCCGACAGCCAATCGCTTGCGAGCCCTCGGCAGTTGGCTGCTCAATAATTTTGGACTGGCGTCCATCAACAGCAAGGGCGCTAATCATCTGTAAATGGATCATGCGATGACTCCTGAAAATATAAAACGACACGATGAATTTGATGCCGCGCGTGACGCTGACACTGTTCCGGAAGCACTAGGCTGGGTGCAATTTATGGCGCAGGATCCGGTATTTATCCAAAGGCTAGGCAAGCCAGCGCTCGAAGCCTTGCTCGAGAGTAGCGGTTGCCCTACTCGAGTTGTTCGCTCATAAAACAGAGAGAAATCCTCTTAATCTTAAGCGGTCAGTTTGTGCTTCTTGAGGGCAGCGTCAATTTTAGGGCGATCAAAGCCGACAATGATGTCGCCGCCGATGTCCAGGACGGGGATGCCGCGCTGTTTGGATTTGTCGACGGCTTCCAGACCGGCCTTCGGGTCTTTATCGACGTCGATGTACTTGTAGGTGACACCAAGTTTGTCAAAATACTGCATGGCGGTGTGGCAAAAGGCGCACCACTCCGCGCCGTAGACAGTAATCCGCGTATCGCTCATAGCTCTATTGTATCATTTTTAGCGCATGATAAGGCGTGGTCACAGCTTTAAAGTTAAATAGATTTAATCTTAAAGCAAGGGTAGGTAACTCCTTTAGAGAGGATAAGAGTGTCTAATTTGGTTTGCATTTAATATTTGATATGTATAATGCGGACTGATGACAAGCCCAGAACTCATAAACGCCGTTGGTATCCCCTCTGTTCTCGGGGCATTCATTTATATTGGTATTAAGCTTCATACTTTAGAAAAACTTGAGAACGACGTAGAAAATATAATTAAGCCTGACCTTAAAGATGTACGCGAAAGATTTGCTACTCTTGAAGGCAAGGCTGCAAACCTTTTCGTACAAAACTCACCGATAAGCCTTACCAACAAAGGTAAAAATATACTAGAAGAAAGCGGTCTTAAAGAATATATCGATAGAGACAAGGCATTGCTTCACTCTGGGTGTGGCAAAGAGAGAAAAATGGAGACACCGTACGACGTTCAGCAGTCTGCGTTTGATTTCTTCGATGAACATGAATTTCCAAACGATATCGATAATAAGCTCAAAACCTACGCCTTTAATGAAGGCTTAAGTATGGATTCAGTACGCAGAATTGGCGCTATATATTTTAGAGATATATGCCTCTCTGAAAAAGGATTTGAAGCTGCTGACTTAGACAAGCCTTACAAGAACAACTCCTAAGCTTAATAGCCTTAAGCCCAGATCAGTTGCGTGAGGTATGTCACATCTGTTACAATTGGTAAGAAATGAAGCAGACGACCGCGCCTAAAAAGACGCCTTCGCCAAACGGTGGCACATCTCCAGTAGCAGCCCCTACGGCTGATACCCAGCAACTCCGTACCCAATTTTTGATGGCCGCGCTCAACATGAGCTGGCAGCTGGCTATCGTGGTGTTGGTGCCGATCGTCGGTGGTTTTGAGCTAGACAAGCTGTTTGGCACCCTGCCAGCGTTGACGATTATCGGTTTTATAGCGGCCATGATCGGCATGGGGCTGGTCGTCTGGCGACAGATGCAGTTGTATAGCCCGCAGATTCCAGCCGCCCCTTCAAAACCGAAAGGTAAACAGGCATGATCACTAGTCTCTTGAGCCGATTTGGCGACAGTGGTCCAACCGTCCACGTGGCGCCGGCTGGCGTCTTTAACATCGGTGGCGTGGAGATTACTAATTCTATCTTGTACGGTTGGATTTGCGCGGTATTCATCGTGACACTATTTGTTTGGATTGCCCGCCAAGTGACGCTTAAGCCGAAGGGCGGTTTCACGCAGATCGTCGAAGTGGGGGTCGATTTTATCACTAATCTGGTCGAAAACGCCTTCGCTGATAGGAAAATCGGCCGCAAATACGTGCCCTTTTTCGTGACTCTATTTTTCTTTATCTTATTTAATAACTGGCTGGGGCTGTTGCCGTTCGTCGGCGAGGGCTTCCAATCTGGCGGCAATCCGCTGCTGCGACCCTTCACCGGTGATCTCAACGGCACGCTGGCCATCGGCGTGGTGACTATGGCGCTGGTGTATGGCGCCTCCATTCGTGAAGCCGGCGGCCCGCTCAAATATCTGCGCCACTTTTTCATCGGCAGCCCCAAAAACCCTCTGTATTTCGTCATCGGTCTACTGGAAATGTTTACCGATCTGACGCGGGTGCTCAGCCTGTCGCTTCGATTGTTTCTGAACATCACCATCGGCGAGATCGTTATCGCCGTCTTCGCCTATCTGGGTCACGTCGCCGCGCCGATCAGCGCCCTGCCCTTTACCCTGTTAGAGATTCTGGTAGCGGCGCTGCAAGCCTACATTTTTACCATCCTGGCCACCATGTATCTGGCTATCGCCGTCAATCACGCCGAAGAGCATGCTGGTGAACCAGACTTGACCGAAGAGGCTACACCTGAAACAATAGGGGTAACAACCTCGGGGGCGGCGCATGGGCAAGCTTAGTGTTGGTTTTAAACAAGATAATTAAGGAATAAGGAGTTAATTAAATATAATGGCAATTACAGTCGCAGACGCAGTAAATACAGCAATTATCGGCAAAGGTCTGATGATTGCCGGTGGTTTTATCGGCCCAGGTATCGGTATTGGCCTGATCGGTGGCAGCTACCTGCAGGCCGTTGGCCGCAACCCAGAAGCAGCTAAATTCCTCGGTCAAGCCCTGATCTTCGTGGCTATCGTGGAGCTATTCGGTCTCCTAGCCTTCGCGTCAATCTTCATCGTCAAATAAGGGAAACTTTTATATATGGCACATTTTGAACGATTTATCTTCACCCCAAAAAGAGCTAGCTCTTTTTGGGGACCCCACTTCTCCGATATGCTCCTCACGTACCTTAGAGTACGCTGCGGTGCGTTTCTCGAAAGAATCGCCAAACTGCACGCATCTATAAAAGGTTCTGTATCAGG
>JBAQZF010000083.1:0-4396 GCA_049790715.1 Saccharimonadales bacterium (SeqCode)
CCGGTGTCCATTTGAGCAGTCAGTTTCATTAGCGATACGCCCGTTTCCTCATCACCATTCAGGATAGCGCTTTCAATCGGTGTCGGTCCGCGGTGCTTCGGTAACAGGGAAGGATGAATGTTCACGATTCCCGCGGGAAAGATGTCGATGACACTTTGCGGTACGATTTTACCGTAGGCTACCAGCACGCCGATGTCTGCCCCAAATGCCTGTAATTTTTCTGCGATATCAGCCGGCTTTTCTGGAGATAGTACCGGTATATGATGCTTTTCGGCTAACGCGACGATTTCCAGAGGTCGGGCGCTGCGCGACGGCCCGGTATTTTTTTGTGCCACCACTACCGCGGCTATCACATAACCCTCTTCAAGGAGCTGCCGCAGCGTCCAGACTTCGGTCGTAACACCGGTCGCTAGACGTTCATTACCAAAGAATACGATTTTTTTCGATGTCTTTTTCATAGTCTAGCGGCTCCAATTTGCCGTCGTCGCCGAGGCGGAAAAACGTCTCCGGCTTGTCTTTTATATGATCAATAAAAACTACGCCATTACAGTGGTCAATCTCGTGCTGGAAGATGCGAGCTAAAAAGCCCTCGGCGCTGACGCGAAATTCCTTGCCATTTAGGTCGAGCGCTTTGACGCGGACTTTGGTGTGACGGGCAACTTTACCGTAGATGTTCGGCACGCTCAGACAACCCTCGAAATCTTCTTCGACCGCGCCCTCATGCTTGGTAATCTGCGGATTGATAAAAACGGTGAATTCATGATCGGCTTTGTTGTCGTAATTATTACGAACTACCACGATCTTATATAGCCGGTCTATTTGTACGGCGGCCAATGCCACGCCGACTTCGTGCTCGCGGCTCTCGTCCCAGTCGATGGTGGCAGCTTGCATGTCAGCTACGATCTGCTTGATCGCGGGGGTGATAACGCCCACTCGTTGTGATTTTTGCCGCAGATGTGGATTCGGCAGCGCGATAATGTCGTCTTTAGTCATAATTTGAGGCCATTATACCTGAAAACAGCCATAAATCATTAATTTTTACGACGCGATACCCCCGTCAGTAACGCGCGCAGAAAAGCTTAACCTTGACAAAAAGTATAACAAGTGATACCATGTGATTATGTCAGAACGTGCTAAATCTAAAGATAGCAAATTAAAAAGAATCGTTCCCGGGGCTGTCGGTACACTTGTTCCTCTTGCCGCGGCAGTTGTTTTAGGGAATATGAATTATAAAAATCCAAATAATGTAAAAGCTGATCATTATGTACCTGGTGATGTTGCCGATGTCGCGGGCGGCCACATCGGAGATCCAGTCGGAAGCGCGGCCGATAAGGACGCTCTGGCTTTTGATCAACTCGCCGACCGAGGTACTAGCACGATACAGCGAGCGGCCAACGGCGATGTTACCAAAGTAACTGTTATTAAGGCGCCTAACGGCAGTTATGAGTTTGAGCAAACACGCGAACAGCGTGGCGGGCTAGACCCCGTTAAAGCCGTAGGAGCAGCTGCTTTGGCTTCTGACGGTAAGGTGGTAGATGGCGTTACGCTGACCGAAGGTAAATCACTCAGCGATACCTGGCACGCGGAGGTTACGTCACCTCGCGGCGGCACACATAGGTATGACACTGTTACCTCTGATGGTAGGGATAAGGGTGCGACAAGGGTTATGACCGCCGCCGCGACCACTAGCGAGATCGATACTCTAATAGCCGATGCTAGACATGACGTCACTGTCCCGAAGTCCCTAATACCAGGTAAGTAATACTAACCTGGCTTGATTAAGATGAAAAATAATTTATCTTCGGAAAAGACGCGAGGCTTGTTTTTGCCGCAAGCTTATAGGTACGCTGATCCAGCTGGTATCGAACCTAAAGAGGTTGCTCGGTTATATCAAGAAGTTGGCTGGGATGAATATACGGGTGCGGATATAAAAGATCTGAATGAATCCTGGCGTGCCAGAGGCGTGACTATGTTAGATGTTGGAGTTCGTGATAAGGGCGGCTTATTGGTTGGCTTTGGAAGCATTTTTTATAGAGATAAAGCTGGCATGCTTAATGGATTTGCAGTTATACCCGCGTGCCAAAGCTTAGGTATTGGCAAGGCAATTATAGATGAACGGTTGAGAAGGGCAGAGTTAGTGGGTGTCGAGTCTTTGTATATACCATATCTTAAATTAACAAATACTCTTGAATCCTACTATTTGGAGCAAGGCTTTCAAAGGACTGAACTTGGTGAGCTTGTACGAGGCCCGCATCCAGTCTCAATTACTGGCGAAAGGCCTCGTCCTGAATTACTTAATCCGTAGCTGATAGTCTATCTCTGGCTACAAGAGGTCGAGGGGGTCGAGGTCGTAGGCGGCGTTGGCGGGGAGGTCTTTGATGATTTTGAGGAGTTCGGAGCGGTCGCGGGCTTTGACGACGAGTTGCCATTGGTATTTGTTTTGGAAGCGTTCGTAAAAACTGGGGGCTGGGCCTTCGACGCGGACGTGGTGGCCGGCTTGTTCGATGTCGGACTTTAGTTTTTCGGCGGCGGTTTCGGCGGATTTGATCGTGGCGCGGCGGACGGTTATTTTGAGTAAGTAGCAGAAGGGTGGGAAGAGGAATTGGTGACGATTGGCTAATTCTTGTTTATAAAATGTTTGGTAATCGCCGTTGATGGCGGCATCTAGGATGGGGTGATCGGGGTGGTAGGTCTGGATGATGGCCCGGCCGGCGACGTGGCCGCGACCGACGCGACCGAGCACCTGGCTGATGAGCTGGAAGGTGCGTTCTTGGGCGGAGAAGTCGGGCAAGTAGAGGCTGGTGTCGGCTAGCAAGATGCCAAGGGTGCTGAGACTAGGCAAGTCGAGGCCCTTGGCTAGTAGCTGAGTGCCGACGAGGATATCGACTTCGCCGCGGCGGACGGCTTCGTAATGCTGCTCGAAGCGCTCAGCTTTGAGGTTGTCGGTGTCAAAACGGGCGACGCGGGCGTTTGGGAAGAGGCGCTGAACTTCATCGACGATGGCTTTAGTGCCGGCGGTTTTGAAGATGATGCTGGGGTGATCGCAGGTCGGGCAGTTGCTAGGAGCTGGCGCGCGGTAATTGCAGCTGTGACAGCGCAGCTGGTGGTGATCGCCATGGTAGGTGAGGGGTACGTCGCAGTGCGGGCAGGTGGCTTGCCAGCCGCATTTTTCGCACATCACTAGGCGGGCGGTGCCGCGGCGGTTGAGATAAAGCAGGCTTTGCTCGCCGCGGGTGAGGGCGCCCTCGACGGCTTTGATAAGTGCCAGGCTGAGATACGACGAGCGGTTGAATAGGCTGTGGTCTTTGCGGTCGACGAGAATTACTTCGGTGGCTGGGTGGGGATCGGTTTGGGCTAGCTGAGTGAGTCGGATGATTGGCTTTTGTTTTTGCTCGGCCAGGTAATAGTCGCTGACTGACGGCGTGGCGGAGCCGAGTACTAGCGTGGAGCGGGTGAACTGCGCTAGCGTGGCGGCGACGCGGCCAGTTTGGTATTGGGGGGCTTGCTCTTGTTTGTAGGCGGCTTCGTGGGCTTCGTCGAGGACGATCAACCCTGGTTTTTGGAGAGGACTAAACAGGGCTGAACGGGGGCCGATAACGATCAGCGGTTCGGTGGCTCGCAGGCAGGTGAGCCAGGCTTGTTGGCGCTCCGAGGGGGCTTGCTGGGAGTGCATGATGACGACTCGTTCGCCAAATACTTCGCGGAAAGTGCTGGCTAACTGCGAAGTGAGGCTGATTTCTGGCGTCAAAATGATAGCCGAGGCGCCGCGCTCGACCGCTTGGGTGGCCAATTCTATATACAGACGGGTTTTACCGCTGCCGGTGGTGCCATGGAGCAGATAGGTGTCGCGTTCCCGCATGGCGCTGAGAGCTGCTTTTTGCTCGGGCGTGAGGGGTGGTAAGGTGGCTAACTGTGGTTTTTTGAGCTCGGGCGGCGTAGTTTTATCAAGCTGTTTTTGGGGTAGATTCGCGATGAGGAGTTGCTGGGTGATGATGCCGAGCGGCGCGGGATAATACTGCTGTAGCCAAGAACTGAGTTTTAACAGATGAGCTGGCAAAGGTGGCAGCTCGAAAACGGTAGTGATCGACTTGGTTTTGAAGCGCGGCTGGCTGGTCGGGCCAACGATAACGCCTAGTACTAATTCTTTTTGCAGCTCAATCTGTATCACGCTGCCGGTGGATAGCTTTTCGGGATGACTATAGGTAAGCGGCTCGCTGCCATGGTAGCGGCTGGATCGCACCCATACGAAATAGTAGTACATGTCTTTAGTATAGCTCTATTGGCGAGGCTCTCAGATAGGTATTATTAAAAATTGATTAAATGTTGTTAAGAACTATTTAATGGTATACTAGCTGAAATCGGTGTTGCCAAAGCTGGATCAGCTCGCTATACTGAC
>JBAQZF010000084.1:0-8022 GCA_049790715.1 Saccharimonadales bacterium (SeqCode)
GTGCAGCGCCGTCACTTCGCCCAGCTCGATGACCGCCCCAAAGCGCTCGGCCTGTTTTTGCAATTCCTGGGCCAGCGTCAAGCCTTCGACACCGTCGGCAAAACCCGGATAATTATCAATCTTGTCAGTGACTGCCGCCAAACCTCCAATGACCCCACGCTCAAACAGCAATGTCTCGATATCTTCGCGGGTCGTATAAATAGCCGCCGCCAGCGCTGCTGGCCCCGCACCAATAATAACCACATCATGTTTCGGAATGTCTTTTGTCTCAGTCATAGACTCCATCTTCTCAGTTTCAGCAAAAATTTTCAACGCCTGCCAAACATCTATTATGTTAGGCTCTAATACCGAGCTCTGTCATGCTGAATTTACTTCAGCATCTATGCGAACTCGACTTCCCGTATGGATCCTGAATAAATTCAGGATGACACTAGCATGCACACGCCAACTGGTGCTAAGCAACAGCTGGTGCTAACTTGGCGAGATTGTAGCCGACGATAACTTCCTGAGAGTCATCCTGCTTAGTCACGACCGTCACTGGAACGGTCATAGCACCGGACATCTCCAGTGCTTCAGCCTGGCGATGGGGGTGCTCGTCGATGTTTACTTCTTCGTAGGCGTGGCCTTTGGCGCCCAGATACTTTTTGACCATCTGGCAGTACGCGCAGGTGTTGCTGGTGAAGATAGTGATTTTTTTGACCATTTTTTGGTCCCCCTCGTTTTTTTAGATTTTTAGATGAACGCTCGGCTCTGAATACCAGAGATGCTGACCCCCTCGCCACGTCTCTCACGCACGACAATCGTCATTTTTGACATATCTGTTTGTTTTATTGTGCTCAGATACAGAACAATTCTGACTGTGGAGGTATTATATATAGCGCTTACGTAAAAATCAAGACACTATATATTGTGCTTTTTACCCCAAAAGATGCCACTGGCATCTTTTGTAGACACGAGCGAAGCGTCATAAATGAAACCACGATAAAATAGAAACCCCGCTCCGAAGAGCGGGTAAAATCTTACTCTATGTATTTTACTCCTCTGTACTAGTTTTGTCAACGGGCTGTAGCATAATTTCTTCTTTTAACTCATCTAATATTTTAAAACTACACCTAGTATTGTTCATCGCAAATGTCCTTAATTCCCAAGATAACAAATTGTCAAAAGACAGTATTCTAATATATTTACCCTGCGCATGGAAGCTTTTTACGGGCGTATGATAATCGCAATCGCCAGACAGTAGCACTATAGTGTCCAGGTCATCCAGCGCAGCCATAATACCCATAGTTAGCTCAATATCCATGTCGCCTTTGGTCTTAAATGTGCCATCTGATTGTCTTATATATTTAAGAGGCTTAGTTATGACGTCATAGCCCATTCCCTCAAGCTTGGCGTACATCTTAGCCTGGCCCGCGGCACGTCTGACAAAAACATCGGTTTTTGGCTTCGTGTCAATTGCTCCATAAAACTTATAAAATTGCGGCTTGTATCTATCTTTTAAGTAGTCTTTGAGTTTCGCGTAATCCACAAACCATCTGTCATCTTTTTTCATATTTAGAGAGCCCCATAAGACATTGGAACCATCTATAAATACTCCGCAGCGCAGTTTCTTATCATAAGTCACGCTCCACAGTGTCTCATCGGTAAATTAAAATATCCTTAACTCCGCCTGTTCTTGGCGAATACGGATACATCTCGACAAGCTACTGGCCGATTTTGTCGACAGTGACGTCGAAGACCAGGTCAGCATTGGCGGGAATGCCAGAGCCGCTCGGCGGGCTGGGGCCATAGGCCAGAGCCGCGGGGATGAGCAAACGTCGGGTGCCGCCGACCTTCATGCCGGGGATGCCCTGCGACCAGCCAGCAATGACTTGGCTGAGACTGAGCGGTACCGGTTGGCCAGTGTCTTTGGAGCTTTGAAAGATGACGCCGGTAGCAGCCACCGCGCCAGTGTAGTCGACGGTGACGGTCGCGCCAGCTTTGACGGTATCGCCAGTGCCGGGCGTGGTGTCGGTCTTTTGCAGCGCGGTGACGCTAGCGACTGGCGTGAAGCCTGCTAGTTTGGTGCCTTGTAATTTCGGGGTGTTGCTGTCCACGTTTGACTCCTTTGTTGGGTTAGTTGCCGCGGTGCTAGTGCTGGTGGCTGGTTTGGCGTTCTTTTGTTGCAGCATGCTATAAACGACGGCGATGGTTACCGCGGATGACGTCAATAGAAAGAGCGCCGCGCCAAAAGCAGCAAACGCGCGTTCACGTTTTCGGGCCATAGTACCTCCACTTATCTAGCTCCTAGTATAGCTTAATCAGGCGGCAATAGTAAGGGTCAGCGGCTCTTTTGGAAAGCCATCCGCTAAATTTTTGATAAGCGCTTGCTTGAGCTCGACCGGCAACAATGTCACGCGCGGTAATTCCCCAATCGGCAACCACATCGGTTGGTAGAGATTTTGACCGCCAGCGTGGATTTTGGCTTCCTCGGAGTCCTCGGCTAAAGTCGGCTCACCGCTGACGTAATCGCAGAGATATATGTACTGCCTGCCGAAACCGCCCTGCTGGATGATCACCAGCCGGTGGTTGTTGATTGTGATGCCTGTTTCTTCCTTAACTTCGCGGTAGAGCGCCTGCTCTGGCGTCTCTCCCGCGTCGATGCCGCCGCCGATCAGTGCATAGTATTCCCTGCCCTCTTTCCGCCGCCGCATAACCAGCAACGTACCATTTTTTACAACGATTGCTCGGGCGGATTGTCTCATAGCTATAGAGTGTAGCCTAGTCCTTGGCAGTCTGCTGTCTGATTTTCTGCTCTAGAAACCAGACAAAGTAGCCTTTGTATTTGGCTTGCAGTTCGGGTCGCTGCCAATCTCGTCCAGTTATCAGTTTTCGGCAACTGACAGTCTGACAATTACAATCAAAGCGCATGATGTCGTCATCCAGATACATCGCATAGTCTGATAGAATCTCTTCGCCAGCAGCAATATCACGCATTGCCATAAAAACTACTTGACCTTGATAACCACCATTTGGTTCGCAGGAGTGATTACAATACACCATTGATTGTTGTGTTTCTTCTGAATTTAAAGGTGCAATATAAAGATCATCGGTAATCTGTAGCTGTGAGCTTTGTATAACCTTTAAATTATCAAGTAGAGTCTTACGATCAATTATGTGACCCCCTTTTATGGCTAATACCTCACCTTTCTTAATGTGCTCTTTGGCGAAGAATCCAAGATGGTGGGTTTTGCTAGGCAAGCCTCTTTGAGTTTTTGGTGAAGTCCATGACGATACTGGTTGCATACTAAGCCCTTTCAGCGGCGTATTTTTCTATGGCGGCCGCGGCGATGGTGTCGAGGAGTTTGCTAACTTCGGTGTCGGTTAGGGTGCGATCGTAGCTGGCGATGGTGAGACGCAGCGTGACGTGTTTGTGCTGCGGGTCATCCGCGGATTGATAGATGTCGACCGGGTTGAGGTTTGGCAAGGTATTATCTGGCTGGACTTCGCCCAGTTTGGCCCAGACGAAGTCAAAGAGTTCTTGGTAGTTCAGCTCTGCGGGTATTTTTAGGGTAATGTCCTGGCTGACTTTCGGGAAACGCGGCAGCGGGACATAGCTTGTCATGTCCTGTTCTTGTAATTGTAGGAGCGATGTTAATCCAAGTTCGAAACCGGCTGAGAAATCAGGTAATTTTAGCGCTTGGTGGATAGCCGTTTTATATTCACCTACGCGGCCAATGATCTGGTCGTTCACGCGCAATGTTGCCGACCTGCCAGGAGCATAATAACTTGTGGCGCTGTCGCTATCTTTTTGCTCCAAAGGCTCGAAAACAACTGACTCTGCTAGTTTCAGCTCTTCGAGTAGTGTCATTAAATATTTACGGACTTGGTAGTAAGGCGCACCTTGATACGATCGAGAAGCGGTTTTTTTATCAGCCACAACTGTCAGCGCCAGTCGCTCAAACTCAATTGGTAGTCCGTCTTTTTCTTTGCCTAGCACATGGGCTTTGCCGATTTCAAAGAGGGCGAATTGGCCGTAGCCGGCTTTGACGTTGGGGTGGATTTTTTCGAGCAGACTGGGGGTGAGGCTCAGGCGATAATATTGCAAGTCGGGACTGAGGGCGTTGCTAATCTGAAACGCCTGGTTTTTGTCCTGGCCGACTTTTTCCAGCAGATTGCCATGGACGAAGCTATAGGTCAGCACTTCGTTGGCACCAGCCTTACTAAGCTCGGCTCGAATCTTGGCTTTTAGTTCTAGCAACGGGTCTTTCCGAACTGGTGTTAGATCGCGCTTGGGCAGTTCTAGCGGCAACTTGTCGAAGCCGTATAGACGGCCGACTTCTTCGACGATGTCTTCGCGCAGCTCGATATCGGTCCGCCAGAACGGCGCGACAACCTCCAAAGTAATGTCCTGACTATTATCACTTCTGCCTGGCATGTTGAATTCGACATTTTGGAGCAGCCTTCGGACTTCATCTTCACCGAGCTGTAAACCGAGCCGCTGATTGATGAATGCTTGCGTAATCGTAATGCTAGGGTGCAGGCTGTTTCTGTCTTTCACTGCTTGTTCTAAGTGATTATTGTCAATTACTTGGCCGACCACTTTGCCGTCGGCATGCGCGCGGATTTCCTCGGTGATTTTGGCCAGCACTGCTAGGTTTTGCAATGGACTTTGGCCTTTAGTGAAACGAGTGACGGCATCGGTAAACAGGCCATGGGCCATCGAAGTGCGGCGGATGGAGTACATGTCGAAATTGGCGCATTCTAGGATAATATTGGTAGTGTTTTCGTCGACTTCGGTCTCAGTGCCACCCATGACGCCACCAATGCCGATCAATTGCCTGTCGGTGGCGATCATGATGGCTTCAGCCCGCGGTTCGATCTCTTTGCCGTTGAGCAGTTTGATTTTTTCACCTGATTTAGGATTGCGGATAACGAGCGTCGCGCCATCATTGCCACTGAGCGCCGCGACCTTGTCGTAGTCATAGGCATGTAGGGGCTGGCCGGTCAACAGCATGAAATAATTGGTGTAATCGACGATGTTATTAATGGATTTTTGGCCGATTTTGGCCAGTTCGACCTGCAACCAGACTGGACTTGGGCCAACCCGCACTTCTCGCATAGTAATCGCTGTGAAACGCGGCGCTAGGTCTGGTAGCTCGTTATGCACTTCCAGTTTCAATTCTTCGGCTTCCACATCCGGAAATTGAGGGTTTGGCACGTACCAGTCGGGACTTTTGAATGGCATGTCCTGGATGCCAGCCAGCTCGCGGGCCACGCCCAACCAACCAAAACAATCCGGCCGATGGGTGAACATCTTGTTTTCGATGTCCAGCACGACGTCATTTTCCAAATTATATTCCTCATCGAACGGCACACCTGGCCGCACTTCTTGATCTATTTCCAAAATGCCGTCATGACCATCGCCCAGTGCCAGCTCTTTCGGCGATGCTAGCATGCCGCTGCTGACCACGCCGCGAATTTCGCGGGCTTCGAGCACGAACGGTTCTTTGTCAGCAGTCTCCGGCACAGTAGTGCCTGGCGGAATCCATACAGCCAGCATGCCGGCGCGAACATTTGGCGCGCCGCAGACTACCTGGATGAGATATTGCTCGTTACGTTCGACTCCAGCGTAAAAACGGCCGTCATCTATCAGGCACACTTTCAGTTTATCAGCGTTCGGATGCGGCTGGCAGCTGACTACTTTCACGACGGCAATATTGTCATATTTTTTACCAAGATGAATAACTTCCTCAACCGCCCCCAGCTGTGCTCCAATTTTCTCCACCAACTTATCGACACCAATGGCCGTCACGTCATCAGCGCAACCATAACTTCGTACCAATTTCCGAATCGTATTCAAACTAATTTTCATGACTTTAATACCTCGGCTATGGCTTCAAAAAGCATTTCGTACGCATGATCATTCAGGTGAACCCCGTCTTCGATATGATAACTTTCGTCTCTGTCTTGTAGTGGCATAAATAATTTCCACGAATCGACATAGGCTATACCGCGCTGCCTGCAAATTTCCAGCACTGCGTCATTATAGTTTTTCATATCTTTATTAGAGATCTGCTTTTCAGTTGTTCGGGAAATTTCGTGTACAGGTGGTGGTGGAAAGAAAATGATTTGTGTATTTTTAAAACTATTCAGGACAGATTCCAAGTTTTGCCTGTAATCACTCAGCCCGACTCGTTTCCACGAACAGGCATCATTAGTGCCTACTGATATAATGGCCACTTCGGGCTCCAGACTGGCGATATACGGAGCTTTTTTAACGAGATCGTCACTGTCCCAACCCCCTGTTGCACAATTATAAACGTCAAATTGTCCATTGAGCTTTTTCTCCAGGGCGAGAACTAGATGCTTGCCGCATCTGCCGAAAAGACTATCGCCAAACAGCACTAGTTTATTTGTCGTATGAAATGCCTTATCATTCTCATCAATAGACACTTTACTTTTCATGGGTCATCTCCTGCCACATGTGATATTTCTTTTGCCAGAATTCGATTTCTTCCAGGTTGGCGGCTTTGGTGCGTTTATAGGCCTTTTCGACTTCGGCGTCTATTTGTTTCAACAACTTATCCAGCCGTACCATCATCTCTGGCTCTATGCTCAGGAATTTCTGGCGGCAGGCAAAGCGATACATGGCTTTTAGAGCCGTAGCGCTTTTCCTTACCTGACTCCAGATATACTCTTTATTTGCAGGGGCTGAATCGCCAAGGGCTTGGGCCATCGTAAATAGCAGCTCATTGCTGGTATTTTGTAATTTAATCTTCGTGTTCCACTTCTCGTCATCAGGAAATTCACCTAGCTGGCCATACATATACTCAACGATCTCTGAAGTCTCTTTCCAGATCGGGTAGTCTTCCAGTTTTTTCAGATCGGGAGTTTCAAATACACTCATACGGCTACTCCGACTTTCGCTTCTAGGAAAGATTCGGCATCTGGGAAAATTTCGTCGAACATCAGGTAGAGAGTTTCGGCTTTTTCGGGTGTGCCGATGCCATAGCATGTTTTGCCCATGCCATAGGCCGCGCCCAGTTCCATATGAGCCGACCAGCCCGCGGGAAAGACGAACACCAAGCTTTCGGAATCTCGCAATCCCCGCATATCTTTCTCAAATATTTCACGAAAAGTAGGATCTGTCTGCCAGGTAGCAAGTTTTTCTGTCGCTGACATGTACTCTTCAGGATCGCCGTTAACCGCGTCAATACGCAAAGCGTCTCCTTCGTAAGAGTTTTCAACAAAACAGTACACTGTTTTGCCGGTTTCACGTATCTTACGCATCACTTCGCGGATAGCGGCGTGGTTGCGCCATCGCCCAGCTAGAAAATAATCGTACTTCATCGGTCTCTCCTGGCAGCCAGAGCGTACTGCATGAAGTAATTTTCCAGATCAGGATCATTTTTGTCCGTCGTAATTGCCTCTACAAATTGCTCGCGAGCGCGCAGTAGCTCGGTAGTTCTTGGTGATTTTTGATCAGCCCAAAGTTCAGCCGTAACGTCAATCAAGTCCAGCCCGCGATATAACGCGCCGCGCATACTTTGTTGATCACCGCGCCGTTTTGCCGCCAAAGAGCGTCCCACTTCAGAACCGATATTTCCCATTTGCTCGAACATAGTCATTCGCGCCCAGCGCTGTCTGTCAAATACATGGCTATTCATGAACGACTCCTGCAATAAGGGCTACAATCTGTGCTCGGATTTTTTCATCCTCTATGCTTCTTGAAAAATTACTCTGGCTCGGGCGCAAATTAATCATTGAGTCAAATTCTATAAATTCATCAGTGCCGTATTTGTCCGGGTGGAGGTTGATGCCCCACAAATCCTTTTGCTTAGAGCCGTTCTCTAACAGATAAGCTTCGCCGTCAGCATGCATGCCCATATCAACTACGACAATTGATCTGGCAAGATCAACGTCCGCTTTGACGATGGCTTCAAACATCTTCTTAGACATTTCCTTGAGCTCGTTCAGAGAAATTTTAGTCACTTGTTTCATGCGAATTGCCTCAAGAAGTCTAAGCGGGCGGATTCGAAG
>JBAQZF010000085.1:0-15346 GCA_049790715.1 Saccharimonadales bacterium (SeqCode)
GTTCCAGCTTGCCGTTAAACCCAAATACCACTTCTTCGCCGGATAGCGCGTTTAAGCCGTCCAACAGATAGCGCGAGTTAAGCGTGATACTGCCGCTGCCAGTGACTTTCGCTTCGGCAGTAGCGGTGTTTTCACCAAGCTGCGAAGCGACCGACCGAATACTCAGCTGGCCAGCCTTGTCGTCGACTTCGATAGTCACGCTGCCGGCGCTCTCGCGGGCAAACAAACTGGAAACCTTGGTAACGTTAATGAGATCAGCTCGCTTCAGCGCAGCTTTAGTGCTGAATTTCTCTGGGATTAACTTCTGATAATCCGGATATTTACCTTCGACCAGGCGCGTTACCAGTTCTATGTCACCAACACGAAACAGCACCTGCTGCTCGTCATGAGTCACTTGCACCTCTTCGTCGCCATCGTCCAGCACCCGTAGCAGGTCTTGTAACGCTGAGGCTGGGATGAGCAGACGCACGTCTTTTTTGTTGGCTCCCAGCTTCTTTTCAGCCAACCTATAACTATCTGTTGCCGCCATGCGCAAAACACCTTCGGCCGTTTGCAAAAGCACTCCTGTCAAAACAGGTCTGGTTTCATCACTCGAGGCAGCAAATACTATCTGTTGCAGGCTTTTTTTGAGAATTGAGCTTTTTAGCTTCCAGCTGGAGCCATCAGCGATCTCCGGCATCGTCGGAAAATCATCAGCCACGATGCCGTTTACCACTGATTTATACTGCTCGGCGTTGACATGTAATTTTGTTTCTTGCAGATCCAGCTCGATCACCCCTCCAGGCAAGCTACCGATGAAATCTTGCATCAGCCGCGCTGGAACGGTAATCGAGCCTTCTTTTCCGACCTTGGCACCAATGTAGTGGGTAATGGCTATATCCAGGTTAGTCGCTGAGAGGCTGAGGCGGTTGTTTTCGGTTTTTATTAGCACGTTGGAGAGAATTGGCAAGGTGCTTCGGCTATTAGCGACGCGGGCTACCGAACCCAACGCTCGGTTTAAGTTTTCCTGAGTAACTTGGAGTTTCATACGCAAACCTTTCTACAACTAAATATTCTATATAATTCCCTTATTGTTATTGTTGGGGGTGTGGAAAATGAGCATAACCTGACGATAACAGATGAAAAACAACCTAGGAGCACGTGGAAAAAGCTGGGTATTCCTGAGTACAAACCACCTAGGTTATCAACAACCCCGCTAACGCGATTTTGAGACTCTGGGTACAAACCCCGTATTTGTGCACTACAAACCAACGCTTCACCCACAGCATGTCCACAATAAGCAGAACATGATTGTGGCGCTACATCACTAATATTCAACACGAAATTACGCATACAAATGCTCCTTAATCTCGGCAATCGCTACCCTAATGGAGGCGTCAAGCCGCGATTCTTTCTCGATTTTGTCGACTGAGTGAATGGCGGTAGTGTGGTCTTTGCGCCCCAGTTCGCGGGCGATTTTAGGAAAGCTCAAGTGCAGCTCGCTGCGCAGTATATACATGGCGATTTGGCGCGGTACCACGATGTCTTTGTCGCGTTTCGGCCCCAAGATGTCTTCTAGTGGTATCTGGAAATGCCGAGCGGTGCGTTCGATAATCTGCTTGGCGCTGAGGTGTTTAGGGCGAGTTTTGCCAACACCCAGGAGGCTGGAAGCGATCGCCAGCGTCGGCTCCAGCCCGCGCATTTCACAGAAAGCCAGCAGCTGGTTGAGGGCTCCTTCTAGCTCGCGAATGTTCGTTTGGATGTTCGTCGCCAGGTAATCCACCACTGCCGGCTCGAGGATGATTTCATGGCTCTCGGCTTTGTTTTGGACGATGGCGCAGCGCGTTTCGAAATCTGGAATCTGCATATCGATGCTCATGCCGCCCGTAAAGCGCGAGCGCAGTCGGTCTTCGATGGTCGGGATGTCTTTTGGTGGCCGATCCGAACTGATAATGATCTGTTTGTTGGCTTGATGCAGGGCATTAAAGGTATGGAAAAACTCCTCCTGCATTTTATCTTTGCCAGCGATAAACTGAACATCGTCGACGATCAGCACATCAGCCGTCCGATAGTAGGTGGCAAAATCAGCCGTTTTACGTGTCTTGAGCGCGTCGACGAATTCCTGCACGAACTGCTCGGTGGATATATATAAGACTTTAGCGTCTGGCGTGCGCGCCGCCAGCACGTTGCCAACCGCCTGAATGAGATGCGTTTTGCCGATGCCTACGCCGCCGTATAGAAAGAGCGGGTTGTATTTAGTGCCGGGCTGTTGGGCTACCGCTTGGCAGGCAGCGAAAGCTAATTCGTTGCTGGCACCGACGACAAAGTTGTCAAAGGTATAGCGTTCGTTTAAGCCCTGTCGATAAGAGTGAGCCAGGCTATTGCCCCGGCCCTTTGACCGCGCGCCACCTATCTGGCGTGGTTCGGTGACCACTAGTTGCGGTTCGTTAGCAGTAGTCTTGTCGTCGGATCGACGATTACTGCCGGCTATCGCTGATATTTTATACTCGACTTGCTCGGCTGACACGCCGTTTTTGCGTAGCACCTCTAGGATTAAATCGCTATATTTGCGCTCCAGCTGCTGTTTTATAAATATGTTTTGCACGCCTATGACCACGATGTCGTCGATTTGCTTCAACAAACAAGTATTTTTAAACCACGTTACGAAGTTACCTCGAGATAAGGAGAGTTCTATCTCTCCTAGTACTGCTTGCCACACACCATCTTGTTGTATTACCGCTCCCATGCGTACACTCAATATACGTTACTACCGGTCAGTTTTCCACACCTGCTTTTGATAAACTACGCCAACATATCGAAAACCCAACCAACTGAGGTAACTTTATACACAGCCATCGAGCCTATCTGAAAATATGTGGAAAACACTTGGCGTTCGGTGGAAAACTTGCTATGATTGGAGGGTAAATATTGTCAATTTCACCTCGCGCAGGCACCGCGCGAACACCACTCGCGTCATACAACCGCGTTTCACAAAATCGAAGCAACACTATAGGATATAAGTAATGCCAAAACGAACCTACCAACCCAAAAAGCGCTCGCGCGCTCGCGAACATGGCTTTTTGAAGCGCATGGCTAGCCGCAGCGGCCGCAATCTACTGCAGCGTCGCCGCAACAAAGGCCGCGCTAAACTGTCGGCTTAAAAAGTCTTGTACCTCAGCAATCTTGACTTAGAAAGTAGATAGTTCGCGTGCTGATCGCTGTAAACCGTTAGTCAAAGACGATACACTGAATTAATTATGTTAGCTCGAACCCACCGTTTTCATGGTTATAGCAGTTTGCGTAGCGTCTATCAGGGCGGCCAAACAGTCCGCGGCCCACTTTTCAGTCTGCGATTCGCTTTTCGCGACAAACCGCGGCCGTATCGGGTGGCGGTAGTCGTCAGCCGCAAGGTGCATAAATCAGCAGTGGTACGCAACCGTATTCGGCGGCGCGTATATGAAGTCGTGCGGCAGCTGGAGGGTCAACCACCGGCTGGTTTTGATATGGTGTTGACCGTTTTTAGCGATCAGGTGGCGCAGCTGGAAGCAGACAAGCTGCGATCCACCATCCAAGACTTGCTCAAAAAAGCCGTTTCCAGGCAAACTCACAACACCAGGACACCGGTCAGACATGCTATAGTGGAAGACGAAGGGAAATAAATACGCCTATGTTTACGACGCTGATCGTGCAGCCGCTTTTCAATTTATTGGTACTTATCTACGCGCTGCTGCCGGGACATAATTTCGGCTTGAGCTTGATACTTTTTACGGTCATTATCCGGCTACTGCTCTGGCCGCTGGTTAGAAAGCAACTGCACCAAGCCAAAGCTATGCGGGCGTTGCAACCGCAGCTGAAAAAAATCAAACAAGCCACCAAAGGCAATCGCGCCAAAGAGTCGCAAATGGTCATGGAGCTCTACAAGGAGCGTGGCATCAATCCTTTTGGTACTTTTCCGATCCTGATCGTTCAGTTTATCGTGCTCATCGGCCTCTATAGCGGCCTGCGGCGCATCATAGCAGACCCGCACAATATCATCAGTTTCGCTTATCCTAGCCTGCAACACCTTGGCTGGATGCAAGAACTAGCCCACAATATCCACCGCTTTGACAATACGCTGTTTGGCGTAGTCGATCTGAGCCGCGCCGCTTTAGGGACGGCGGGAGTTTACTGGCCAGCGATGCTGATCGTGCTGGGTAGCGCCGTAGCGCAGTACTATCAGGCTAAGCAGCTACTGCCAAGCGACAAGGATCAGCGCGGGCTGCGAGCCATCCTCAAGGATGCCGGCGGCGGCAAGCAAGCCGACCAGTCCGAAGTCAACGCTGCTGTCGGGCGCAGCACCCGCTTCTTGCTGCCGGTCATGATCTTTCTCTTTACGGTCAATATCGCCTCGGCGCTGAGTCTGTACTGGCTGACCGGTGGCATCGTGGCCTTTATCCAGCAGAGTATCGTACTCAAAAAAGACACCACCGAGCTGGAGGCTATAGCCGACAAGCCTGGTAAAGATCTCAAAGCTATTCCCGAAGCCGAGCTAGTAACGGAATCATCCAAGAAATCTACTAAATCAAAAGCTAAAAAATCGGCCAAAAAAGGCAAGAAACGATGAACGATTCTCTGGAAGAAGCTATCCGCTACGCCAAAAAATACCTCGAAGATCTACTGTCGTTCTTTGGCCTCAACACCGATGTCCACGCCACTAGCGATGATGAAGTCATCCAGCTCAACGTGCCCAGCACTCACCTCAACGGTTTTTTGATCGGCCAGAACGGCGAAAATATGCGCTCGCTGCAATATTTAACTTCTTCGGCTCTCAAAAACAACGACTACCAGCACACTAGAGTCAATGTCGACGTCGCGGACTATAAAAAACAGCGCGCTGATCGGCTGCGGGAACGAGCCGAAGCGTGGATGAAGCAAGTACGTGATTCCGGACAACCGATGGATTTGCAGCCCATGAACGCCGCCGACCGGCGCGTTGTTCACCAACTGGCCGCCGAGTACGGCCTGACGAGCGAATCATCGGGCGATGGCCGCGACCGGCACATTATCCTCAAGCCCAGCCCAACTGCCTGACTAGGCGGTTAAACGGCGGCCTTACATTCAGAACCATGCGCGCGAACCAGCATTAGTGCTTTTTGGCACGAAACGAAACAGCTAAAAACGACCAAAACTCCGCAAAGGCGTCTTTATAATAATTAACGGTTTGATGATGTGCTGCAACGTTTCGTTCAGCTGCACCACCGCGCCGTTTTGCCAGTACCAGTGCTGGTTGCTATTGATGATATAGGTAAGCGCCCCACCGCCTTGCAAAAAGAGGAACAACACCACTGATAGCAGAGCGATTTTTAGACGGGTACGCTGGCCAAGCAGCTCCCGGAAAGCCAGCGCGATAAGTATCATGCCCGGCAATGCCACCGGAAACAGGTAACGTCCCTGGATGGCGACCTTTTCTCCCAAGTGAACGTAATCGTGATAGTTACGCCACCACAACGCTGCCACGTAAAAAAGACTGATGAATAACAGGAATCCCAGGTAATCATAGCGCCGCAAAACAGTCCGATGATATTTGATAAACAACAGTATCCCGACGCCAAAAACCGACAACGCTGCCCCAAAGACGATTGGCAAGGGGTTAACGCTCAGATAGAAAGCGCTTGGACTGGCGCCGCCGCTCGAGGTAAAAAACAGCGCGATAAACATCCGGTAAGTCCAGCTGATGCCGTACGCCAGTGGATTCGTGCTGGTGCTGGTTTTGTTCGCCAAGGCCTGCTGGCTACGCTCCCAGGGGGCGTACTGAGCGCACTCCGTTTTGCTCAATACTTGACCACACACTGGTAGCGGATTGTGGTAGCGAACTATATTTACCCCATACATTTGCGTAAACAGGGCCAGGGCGATTATCAAGGGCAGACCTACCGCCAGTTTGTGGCGCCACGAAGTCGTTCGCCAGTCCTTGCTGACAGCCACGCTTAATTTGATTTGCCCGCTTCGCGCGCTACGGATTACCAGCCAACCAATCCACAGGACTACGCCGGCGAAAATCGGCAAAAACACGTACTGCACCAAGCTGCCGAGCAAACAGAGCGTCAACAGCCACGCGCAACGGGCCAGGGGCAATTTTTTATCGCGGGTTATGCTGTCGCTGACGGATATGGTTACCAGTAGCGCCAGAGCCACCAGCGGCATGACTAGGTTATCGTAATTAATCTGACCGGCCAGCAACGGCACCACCGGAGTCAGTATAAAAAACAGCAGCGCGACGTGGGTGATGGCTGGCGAAACCCTCGTGCGGAGCAATAAGCGTCGGAATAGCACCAGGCCGCTGGCAAACAGCGCGACATTGATAAGACGCAAAAACACCACCTGCACCATCTGGCTATCAGACATCGCGGCGATTAACCGGTAAGGGAAACTCATCAGGTAATGATAGAGGTACGACGGATCACGCGTCAGCGCTCCGGCCCAGCCGCTATGCGGCGGCTGCTGGAAAAACAGTGGACTCCAGCGATGGGCGTACAGCTGAATGATCCCCAAGTGAGTATTTTCGTCAAACACCATAGGGTAGGCTGCCGAAATAGCGATCCAGCTGGCTTCCAGCACGAACAACACCAGGATGGCAACGAAAAACTGTGGCGACCGTAGTATCCTCAAAATCTTTGTTTGCAAGCTAAGCATTACTAGTATCTATTATACTACCAGACGCAAAACTTACTCACGTTTGTTGTTAAATCAATCACCCATCCGTCATCCTGAACTTGTTTCAGGGTTCATGCCGATATGAAAAATAACTAAATCAATAAGGTTATCCTATCTAGTCCTGCTGCTTGTCCAGCACTTGGTCGTAAACTTCCAGGGTTTGTTCGGCCGTTTGTTGCCAGGAGTATTTTTTAATTTGCTGCCGGCCGCGTCTGACAAGATTCCCTCGTAGATTTTTATCAGTCAAAACCTCATCGATGGCGTCGGCCATATTTTGTACGTCCAAGGGGTCAAAATAACGCGCCGCCTGGCCGTAGACTTCTGGCAGGCACGTGGCGTTGCTGCTGACCACCGGCGCGCCATGAGCCATTGCTTCCAGCCCGGGCAGCCCGAAACCTTCGCTGAGAGACGGAAACACGTAAGCCGCGCATTGTTCGTAGAGCCAGCGCAGCTGTCCTTCGCTGACGAAATCAGTGAGAACCACGCCTTTGATAGCGCTTTTCTGAATATTTTCCTCAATCCGCCGATAATTAGCGTCTTTTTTGCCTGCCAGCACCAGTTTCAAATCAGGATGCCGCGCTTTGAGCAGCTCAAACGCCTCGATCAATCGCTCCAGATTTTTATGCGGCGTCGGCCGGCCGACATACATCAGAAATTGTTTGCCGACGAGTGTTTTGATCGGCTCGGCCGGCTCGGCAATCGGCTCGGCCGCCAGCGGCGTGACAGTCACTTTTTCAGGACTAATGCCGGTAAAATCCACGACATCATCTTTGACAAATTGGCTAAAAGTGAGCAGGGCAGTGGCTTTTTTGGCGACTTGCTTGTTGAGCCATTTGTAAATCATTTGTTTGACAGTGAAAACCATGAAGTTTTTAGAGGGATTTCTAAATCTGATAGTGGTCAGATCATTCATGGTGGTGATAGTTTTACCTCTGTAAAGTACCGGTTGTTGCGCCATGCTGAAATGCACCAAATCCGGTTTAAGACTATCGAGCTGTTTCTTGAAACCCAGTTGCTCGCCAAAGGTAAACTCTTTGTGCGGACACGCGACTTTTTGGAAATTTTGATTGATTGGCTCCCAGCTGTCTATATCTTTGGCTTTGAGGAGAATGAGATAGCTGCGCGTGGTGTCGATCGTTTCCAGCTGTCGCACCAAACTGTTGACGTACCGGCCGCTGCTGGTGCTCCACTCGCGGGCATCGATGACAATTCTGCTCATGATCTGCCTCGCAGTCTCCACCAACGGGCGCGTAGCCTTCGCAAAGCTCGGGCATTTGGCGGTAAATCGTGTGTCAATATGCTCCAGATATAGGCGTCAGACACCTTTTTGTGGCCCTGGATATCCTGGCGTTTTCGTCGGCCATTCAATATTAAATAGGAGCCTTTCAAATCGCCCTTCACTGCCACCCATCCCTGTCCGCGGCTCACCGCTCGAAACAAAAACAACGTATGGGCAAGCGTGAAACGCCAGCCTACGCGGAATAGATAACGACGCGGCACGTTCTTATAAAAAAGCAGTTGCAAGTTTTTCATCGTCTGATAAGTAGTGAAACCTTTGAGTTTGCTGCTGGTAGCGCTGATCTGATGGTAGACAACGGCTTGCGGCACATAGCGGACTTTCCAGTCAGCCAGTTGCGCCCGAAAACTTAGATCGACATCTTCGTAATAGGCGAAAAAATCTTCGTCAAACAAGCCGATTTCCTCTAGCATGCTGACCCGATATAGGCTAGCGCCGCCGCTGCCTCCAAATATCTCGAGCTTGTCATCGTAGGCGTCGACGTCAGTTTCGCCGCGGCCGCGCGGATAGGACAGACCCCAGGTGGTGTAATAGTCTCCGGTACTGTCGATATGTTTGCCATTAGCCGACAGTAGCTTGCAGGTAACAATACCTAGATCTGGGTTTTTGTCGAGCACCTGGACGAGATGCTTCAACCATTGTTTGTCGGCGATGGCATCGTTGTTAAAGGCGGCTACGTAATCAAAGCCTTGTTCGATTGCTCGACGAAAACCGGCATTTACACCGCCAGCAAAGCCTTTGTTCTCGTTGTGCTTAATAACTTCAATATCCTGATATGCTTCTAAAAGTTTCAGCGAACCATCCACAGAGCCATTATCAACAACGATAATTTGCGCTTTGAGCGATTGAGCAGACAACGAATCTAGGCATGCTCCTAAACTGTCAGCACCATTCCAGTTAGGCACCACAACCGCTACTTTTGACAGCTTCTTATCCATCGACGAAATCATTCATTTCCTCTATAATAACTCAAAACATGCCAGTACGTGTTTTATGGATTTTTGGGCAAAGCGTCCCACCAAATACTGATGTATACGAAAAAGCCACACAACTAATATGCGACATATTTTCTCGAAGCAAAATCGTGCCCTGCTCAGTGAGCTAGTCCGTACCGATTTCAAACTCCGGTATCAGGGGTCGGTGCTGGGATACGCATGGTCGCTGTTACGCCCGTTACTGCTTTTCCTGATTCTATACATCGTCTTTGTGAAGTTTTTGAAACTTGGCAAAGGCGTGCCGCACTACCCTGTGTATTTATTACTCGGTATAGTTATCTGGAATTTCTTTATAGAAATGACTAGTCAGAGCTTGGGTTCAATTGTAGGACGCGGCGATTTAATCCGTAAAATTAGAATTCCGCGCTGGATGATTGTTTTTAGCAGCAGTATCTCAGCTGTCATTAATCTCTTGTTGAATCTGGTTGTCATCGTCATATTTATACTTATCAATCACGTTGATCTGCTGGCAACGTCGCTTTGGTTGCCGCTTATACTCGTCGAAGTGTATTTGTTAGCGCTGGGAATGTCTCTGCTGCTTTCGGCAATGTACGTGAAATTCCGAGACATCGGCTATATATGGGAAGTGATTCTGCAAGCTGGTTTTTATATAACACCAATCCTATATCCATTAACGGTCATAGCGAACCTAAAGCTGCAAAAGCTAATCTTGCTTAACCCGATGGCGCAAGCTATTCAGGATGCTCGCTACGCGCTCGTTACGCATCAGACCATTACTCCCCAGCAAGTGTTTAAGGGTGGCTGGTACATGCTCATCCCGTTTATTATCGTGATAATTGCTTTGGTGGGCGGCTTGACCTATTTCAGGCGCGAGTCTAAATACTTCGCGGAGAACATATAGCCATGCGCGAAGATGACATAGCCATCAAGGTTGAAAACGTCAGCAAGAACTTTAAGCTGCCGCATGAAAAAGTCACGTCGATTAAGTCCGCGGCCATCAATTTTTACAAACGCAAACGTTCGTACGAGACACAGCAGGCGCTCCAAAACATCTCCTTCAATGTCAAAAAAGGCGAGTTCTTCGGTATCGTCGGCCGCAATGGCAGCGGTAAGAGCACGATGCTTAAGATCTTGGCTGGCATATACAGCACGACGGCAGGTACCGTGCAAGTCAATGGTACATTGACGCCGTTCATCGAGCTGGGGGTTGGCTTTAACCCCGAGCTCACTGGGCGGGAAAATGTATTCTTGAATGGCGCTCTGCTTGGTTTCAATCGCAAACAAGTAAGCGCCATGTATAAAGATATCGTGGCGTTTGCCGAACTGGAGCGATTTATGGATCAAAAACTAAAGAATTATTCATCGGGGATGCAAGTACGATTGGCTTTTTCTATCGCTATCCGGGCTGACAGCGATATCTTGCTAATCGATGAAGTATTGGCGGTTGGTGACCAGAGCTTTCAAGATAAATGTTTCCGCTACTTTGATGAAATTAAGAAGAGTAAAAAAACCGTGGTGTTTATTTCCCATGACGGTGGTGCCATAGAAAAATTCTGTGACAGAGCGGCCATAATTGACAGAAGCGAGATGGTCGACATCGGTAATCCAAGGGATATGGTGTATAAGTACGGTGCCATAGTCGCCGGTGAGGAATACGCCCAGCAATCAGGCGCAAAAGACAAGCAATCCCACAAAGGCACCGGTATCGTAAAAATTAAAAAAGTAGAGCTGATAGGCAAAGACAAAAAGCCAACCCATGTTATTGCTTTCAACGAACCTTTCGCCGTCAAAGCGAGCTTCAGTATTAGCAAGAAGCCAGATGAAAGGGCCGTTATTGGCGTCGATATTATTGACGAAAAAGGCGTGAGTATCCTAAGTCCGAACACCAAAGAGAGTTTGGCACAGGCTGTCAAGCTACACAAAAGCGGCTCTTTTGAGGCTAGCTTTAAAAGTAATCCCTTGGCACCCGGCAAGTATTCGGTAACAGTCGGTATCTTTAACGAGCGTCAGACTTTCGCATACGAATTAATGGAGAATGCTTTACAATTTAAGATAATTGGAGATGCCCGAAATGGAAAAATTTACATTGAGCCTGAATGGGCCATTGTTGAAAATACCAAGTGATGTCAGTGGAGCGTCCTTCGACTACGTGTCGAGATACCAATTGACAGCTGAAATTATCAATCGCTACTTTGACGGCAGCCCCAAGGGCCGCACTATATTAGACGTTGGGGGATTAGGTAGTTTGTTGTCGACGTTGTTGCCGGAATCGCCGCTGACAATTTTTGATAGCGAAACCGAAGAAATCTCCAAAAACCAACAAAAAGGCGACGGTGCTCACATGAGTAGCATAAAAAAAGATTCGTATGACGCCGTAGTCAGCAGTGACACCCTTGAGCACATTCCACGAAAAGACCGCAAGAGTTTTATAGGTGAACTTATTCGAGTCAGTAATGACCTAGTCGTTATCTGTGCGCCATTTGCGGACCATGGAGCTGCAGCAGAGGAGGCGGCTCTCCAGGAATTCTACGTTCAGACTAACGGTGCGAAACATCGGTGGCTAGAAGAGCATAGCGAATTTCAATTGCCGCAAGAGAAAGAAATCATGAAGTATTTTGAGGCGAATAACGTCTCGGCGATTGTCATTAACCACAGTTCTATTAAGTTATGGAGAACGTTGCTGTCGATCAACTTGTTATCCAGTGCAATGAAATCACCCGACGTCGACCAAAAAACCTCGGACATAAATCATTTTTATAATCAGAACCTTATGTTTAGCGATTTTGCCGTAGACAGCTACCGGACATTTATTGTTGCCTCTAAGCGCAGAAAAATAGCCTATAAGACTCCTTCTAAATCTGTTGCGCCAGATGACTATATTCGGTTGCTGCAGCTGGTAACGGATTTTTACAGCGAGGTCTTCAGTCGACATGAGGCTATTCCGGTTATCGGGGATTTGGTTGCATCTAATACCGAGCTTGCAAACAAAGTCGATCAGTTGAGTATAGAGAAAAACAACATTGTTAACTCGAAGACTTGGCGCTATACCAAGCCAATCCGAGGTATCGTAAAGCAGACCAGACGGTCTAAATAACTATCTATGTCTTCTAAGAAATCCCGATCAAATTCCAAACAAAAAACTCCTGAGAATCGTTTCCAGTATGCTCTCAAGCTGTTGCGGAACGAAGGCTTCCTCAGTCTGTTGATACGAGTACTTCAAAAGATACAAAAAATGAGGCAACGCACAACCAGCCGGAAGAAACGTCTATTGTTACTCGCCGACACCGAAGATATCTTGCGCGCAGACTGGTCGACAGCCGCGATTAACCAGATAAAACGTCGCATCAAAACACCATGTACAATTTCGTGGGTAATGTCGCCCCCAGGTGCGAGCGGCGGCGGACACCAAAACATATTTCGCTTTATAAAATACTTGGACTCTAAAGGTTACAAAAATCTTATTTACTTGTATAGCACCAACGATCACTCGACACCAAAGCAAATAAAAACTAGAATAAAGGGCTTTTATGATCTCGACCTAGAAAAAGTACAACGGCTCAAAGCGGGCGGGTCCATAGACAAGGGTGACGCTATATTCGCAACTGGTTGGGAAACTGCGTATCCGGTCTTCAACACGCCTAGGAATGTCAAGAAATTTTACTTCGTGCAGGACTTTGAGCCGCTATTTTACCCAATGGGCAGCGAATATGTACTTGCTGAAAATACATACAAGCTTGGACTTATCGGTATAACAGCAGGCGGCTGGCTGTCTCAAAAATTGAAAAAAGAATATGATATGAAATGCCATCATTATGAATTTGGGTCAGAACCAAAACTGTATAATTTTACGAACGAAAAAAAACGTAAAGAAGTATTTTTCTACGCCCGACCCATCACTGCGCGTCGGGGTTTTGAACTGGGGCTTATGACGCTGCAAAAGTTCCACCAGATGAATCCGGACTACATCATAAACCTTGCAGGCTGGGATGTGTCGGAATACGAGGTACCGTTCCCTTATGTTAACCATAAGGCCCTGAAGCTCGAGGAGCTCTCGAATCTCTACAATAGGTGTGCTGTTGGTTTAGTAATTTCTCTTACTAACATGTCTCTATTGCCACTTGAACTTCTGGCTACCGGCGTAATACCCGTCGTTAATGACGGCCAGAATAACAGGACAGTATCAGACAATGACTATATTAAATACGCAGCGCCTTCACCCGACGCACTCGCGAAAGCTATGGACGAAATCGTAAACGCCAAGGACGCGCCCGAATATGCTAAAAATGCCGCCGCGAGCGTCAAGCAAAATGGCTGGGGAAACTCAGTCGAGAAGTTCTTGAAGGTGTTAGAGGAAGAGCTGCATGGCTAAATGTCTAGTCTTAGGGGCAAATGGATTTCTAGGGAGTCATGTAACCGACGCGCTTGTCAAGCAAGGGCACTCGGTCAGAGTTTTTGACAGGTTTAAAGCTGGTACCTATAATTTTCAGGAACATGCCGATATTGAAATAGCAGCCGGCGATTTTCTCAACAGGCACGACATTAAACAGGCGGTTAAAGATATTGAGTATGTATTTCATTTCATATCAACAACCACTCCGGCTACGGCGGAAGATGATCCACTTATTGATATAGAGACGAACATACAAATGAGCATCGAGCTCTTCCAGGAGTGTGTCGACGCGAACATCAAGAAAGTTATATTCGCATCAACCGGTGGGGCGATATACGGTGAGAATAGTTCGGAGCACGTTAGCGAAAACATCATGCCGCTACCGATATCACCTTATGCCATCGGCAAGTTAACTATCGAGCACTATTTGAGATATTTCCAGCGAAAATTTGGTTTGGGTGGCCTGGTGTTCAGAATCTCAAACCCTTACGGCGAGAGACAATCACTTATGAGTAAACAGGGCGTAATACCCATCTTTCTGCAGCACATAGCAAAAGACGAACCGATTACGATACTTGGCGATGGCTCGATGGTGCGTGATTACATATACGTTAAAGACATGGCCGCAATGATCGTAAAATCGTTCGAAGGCGCTAAAGAAGATGTCTATAACCTGGGCAGCGGACATGGACTATCGGTAAACGAATTAGTCGAAGCAGTACGTACTATTACGGGTAAACCAGTTGAGGCTAACCACGCCAAAAAGCCAACAACCTACGTGGAAAAAGTTGTTCTGGACATTAGTCGCTATACTGATGAGTTCCCCAACGCGCCTCAAACTTCTATTGAAGACGGGCTTAAAGCTACCTGGGAATATGTGCGGCATAGGCATAGTAAGGGTGGACAATGAAATACGACGCAACAGTTGCCTTGCTGACTTTTAATGGCGAACTGTATTTAGAAGAATTGCTAAAAGCAGTTTTTAACCAAAAAACTGACAAAAAATACGAAGTGCTGGTAATTGATTCTGGCTCGACTGACCGGACATTGGAGATTGTCAGCAAGTTTCCTGAGGTGCGACTGCACCAGATACCGAATACGGAATTTGGTCATGGTAAGACCCGCAACTTAGCGGTGGAAATGGCCAAAGGTGATTTCGTACTCTTTCTGACACAGGACGCTGTGCCAAGCTATGAGAAATGGTTGGATTACATGATCGAGCCATTTTCAATAGGCGATACCGTGAGCTGTGTTTTTGGCAAGCAAATTCCGCGGCCAGACTGTTTCGCGACACTGAAACGCGAAGTCGCCACTGTCTTTAAGTCTCTGGGCAGCGATGGATCGATTGTTCTTCACCGTCAGACCAAGCTGACTGACCGTCTGGGCATCACGAACACGTTCTTTTCCGACGCCAACTCAGCAGTACGTAAAAGTACTATGCGAAAAATTCCATTTCGCGATCTAAATTATGCCGAAGACCAGGCGCTGGGGATTGATATGTTAGCGGCCGGCTATATAAAAGCCTACGCGCCGCTCGGATCGGTCAATCATTCGCACAACTATCCGCTTCGACAATATTTTAAACGAAAGTTTGACGAGAGTGTCGGGTTGCGAAATAGTACCGGGCAAACGCCAATGGCCGGACGCAAAGAGCTCGTCATAGGTTCGTTCAAAGCCACTTTGCAAGACTATAGATTCATACTGCGCGATAAAGACTATAGTTTTGTTCGTAAGCTGCACGATTTTGCCCTGGCGCCTTTTTACAATATTCTGCTGCGCGTTGCTATTCGAGCAGCCGCTAACGAGAAGGAAGCTGCTAAAAAACACGAAAAATACTCTCTCGAAGCGGCAGCGCGCCGCAAGAAATAACCTGGTAAGCAATTTTAGACTATAAATATCGCGGCAAAACAAGTAATATAGATATGTGGCTTTCAAAAAAAACAAACGTCGTTATGTATTGATCGGTTTGCTACTCATAGTAATTGTCGTAGTCGCTCTAGAAGTCACGAACACGACGCATATTTTTCATAA
>JBAQZF010000086.1:0-10721 GCA_049790715.1 Saccharimonadales bacterium (SeqCode)
GTATATATGATACCTAGTACGACTATCGAGGCAAAGCTCCGAGTATCGCAAGCTAAAAGACCTTGCCTCTATTCTTTTCTACTCCTTTCACGCCCGTCGCTAACCATATGATAGTCTCGTGCTGCTACATGGTCAGTGTGCCAGTCTAGGATTACTTAACAGGAGATGAGCGAGACAAACGAGATACTTAATAAGAGTTTAATTTTTATTTGATATATTTAGCCAGCAAGAGTAAGTAGCTTCAGGTAATTTTCGCGCTGTGTTTGAGGGCTGAAGATGTTGAAAACAAGTACATATATACATAAAACCAAAACTTCATTAGGGCGGGCTCAACGCCAGCTTAAAAAAATCAGCCGTTCTAAGTACGCGCATGACAGGCGAGTCTGGGTGGCAACGACCATTATAGTCCTAGCTGTCATATTTTGGGCCCTGCCAACCTATGCCGCCAGGGCGCCGGGTCAGCTCGGCTATGGCATTAAGCGCGGCGAGGAATTTTTGGCGTCTAATCTAGCGCCGCTGCCCAGCTGGCGCGACCAATTGCGGCTGGACTTTGCCGATAACAGAGTAATCGAAGCTGGCTACGTCGCCGACCGAGCTAATCAGAACCCCACCAGCAACCCAACCAAGACCGCCACTACCATCAACGAGCTACTGGGCAGCTTTGAAAATATTTACGAAATCCGCACCAGCAGCCTAAACCAGAAGCTGACTGACAATAAGAAAATCTCTAAAGCTGATGCTGCCGAGTTTCGAAAAGATGCCGTTGGTACCTATGATGAACTGCAGCTGTTACGCGTGCAGGCTCCGGGCGCGGCCCAGTTGTCCGTCCTGACCAGCATCGATGACGTTCAGCAAAACATCGCCGCCTTGAGTGACCATCTAGGCGCCAAGCCGTTGTCAGCTAGCGACGTGTCGCGCTTGTCCAGCCTAGTGACGATAGGCGTCATTAGCAAAGCCCAGGCAGATCAATTAAGCGCTATCACCAGTAATCGACAGCTGCATACGCAGTTGGTTAATATGATAGACAACGGCCAGTTACCCTCGGACATTACCTATCAGCTTGACGAAGATTTAATCAAACGGGTTGAGCCTGAAAACGCTAAAAGTTTTGACGCGGTGTCAGAATTCGAACAGATGCAACGTATCAGCGCGGTGATCGCTGCCAGCCGACCCTCAACGACCCAAAAACAAGTAATTCAAGCCTACTTGCGTGGTTACCAGCCAGGCCAAACGGTGCCAGCGGATGACAACCAGCAATACGTCACGCCGGTAGTCTATGGCATAGCCCTCTCTGGGGAGCTGTTACGTAATCTGCGTAGTCTCAGCGGCGTGCATATGAGCGGCGACAATCAGCAGTTATTTCACAAATGGAAAGCCATAGTTGATCCACCCAATTTGAGCGACATTTATCAGCGTTTGACTACTGCTGCCCAAGACCAACCGCAGCTTTCCTTGCGCAACTTGACGAGAATGCAGCAGGAGCTGGTAGCTGCCCAGCAAGCGCAAGTTTCTTACTTAGTAATGCCGCCGGGCTGGGGCACCGCTCAACTTGGCAAACTGAACACCCAGATGGGCGTCCAAATCGCCACCGAACAGTTCCAGGCTTCCAGGCCAGATACCAATCAGGCGTTAGCCAGCATTACCGGTACGCAGCAACAGTTGCAGGCCAAGCTTGATGCCTTGGAGACTAGTCATAACCAAACTATTACCAACCTACAAACCCAGATCAACAACTTCAATGGCACGCCGGATCAATTGGCTCAACTGAAAAGCGATCTCGCGGCTTTGCAAGACGCTCAGGCCGCCACTATCAATAACTTACAGACGCAAATTACTAATATTACGGACGCCCATACCAAGCTGGGCGACTCCATCGAAAACCTACGCCAAGAGCAGCTAACCAATCTGACCGAACTGGAGCTGCGAGCGGCCACCAACGCCCAACGGTTGACTGACAGTGCCAAGGCCCAGCTGACCACCAGTCTGAATCAAATTGATAGTCGTAGCCAAACGCTGATTACCAATCTCCAGACGAAAGTAGACGGACTGGAGAGTTCGCAGAGTCAGCTCCGCGGCCAGCTGATGACTGAGATCAACACCATCAAGACCGACTACCAACGGCTCACCACCAATGTCCAGACCCAGCTCGATGCCGGCGTGGCGACGACGAACCAGTTGCAAAGCGTGCTCAGCCAAGTGCGGAGCGATCTGTCAAGTGAGCAGACTAAAGTGAGTAATTTGACTTCCAACGCCACGGCTCTGAGTCAGTTGGTTGGCCAAATCCAGACCAATACGGCATCCCAAGTACAGAATCTCCAGAACCAGGTCGACGTTGTCAAACTTGACCAGCAAACTACCAACGCGGCGGTCAGTGATTTGCAAACGCTCACCCAGACTAGCCAGGACCTCATTAGCGGACTACAGAATCGGGTCAATGCTCTTGATGCTAGCCAGATCCAGCTGCGTACGGAATTGACCGGCCAGATCCAGGCCATTCAGGATAATTACGCCCAGCTGACAGCCTATACGCAGGCCCAAATTGACGCTGGTGTGGCCACCACGACTCAGCTGCAAACGGATCTGCAGAGCGCCCAAACTAGCTTAAGTCAGCATGCCACGCAACTAGCTAACCTCAACACCAGCACCGACTCCCTCACCCAACTGGTCAACCAGGTCAAAACCGATTCGACGAGCCAGGTCAATAATTTGCAAGATCAGATTGACGGTTTGGCTACCACGCAGCAATCTGTCCAGACCTCCCTGACTAACTTGCAGGATCAACAAGCGGCCGATACCACGCGACTCACCAGTCAGCTAGCTAGTCTCAGCGTGTTGCAAACGCAAGCCCAAGCGGCAATTACGGCTTTGGATCAGCAGCAAACGCAAGCCCAGACAGACATCAATAATCTAAGTACTAATTTTGACACCCTCCAAACAGCTTTTAATACGTCGGAGCAAATCCAGACAACTATGCAGGCCAACATAGCCGACCAACAGTCGGCGCTCGATAGCCTACAGACCCAGACGCAGTCATCTATCGATACGCTCACTCAGCAACAAATGCAGCTAACCGGCCAAATAACCAGTCTGGCCAACAACGTGACGACCTTAAGTCAAACTTTGACCAGCGTTCAAGCCGCCGGCACAGCTACCCAAACTCAATTGGACACGTTACTAGCTAATCCACCCTGGGCCATCCCATCAGGCACGTATGTTACCCAGAGCCAGTTTGACACCTTAAGCGCGCAGATAAATGCTCAATTTGCCGCTAAGTCCGCGGCGCTGGATGCCCAGTTCCAAACTTACCAGCAGACATTGAACGCCTCGGTCAGCCAATTAAACAGTCAAGTGCAATCACTCGGCACTGCTACTACCAATACTGCCGCCAGCCAGACTCAGCAACAGACTCAGATCAACACCCTGAGCTCGCAAATCCAAACCCTGCAAACCCAGGTTCAGCAGCTCCTAAGTGCCTCCACGCCTGGCGGCGGACTATAATTAAGCTACCCGCGTAAAAGCGTTTCCGCGAAACCAATTCTGACTGGATAAAATGTCAAGTGTTTGTTTTTGGCTTGGTATACTAATCTAGGATCTTAAGCGTAGTTGTCTTGATTATCTTGGCTCGGCGTACTCATCTTGAGTCCTATTAAGACTAAGCCTCGATGACTGCCCGTATCATCTCGACCTGCCCTCGAAATAGGTTTTTATGCTGCGGGAAGAAGCTTGCCAGCGTCAGGGCTTTTATGACAATTCCTTTGGCGAAACTTTTCTTCGATAACTCAAAGTGCTTACTGAGCTCCGTCTGATAAGCGTTTTGCCATTCGCTATTGCCCCACATGTGTACGTATTGTACCGCTGCTATATTCTCAGGGTGGTCTACTATAAAAAACGGGCTATGATCATTCCAGGTTTCCCAGTCTATCAAAACAACCTTGCCGTCGGGCCTCTTAATAAAGTTTCGTGGATAAAAATCCCCATTATTAATAATCATATCTGTTGTTTGCTCATAACTTAGCAGAGCTTTTATCGCCGCCAGATCTTTGCCCGTAAGACTGCCAGCATCTTGCAGCTTGGCGGCCAACTTGTAAAAGTAGTCCGAAGCCCGCGTGTGATCGAAGGTTACATGTGGGGCGTTGGTCAATGTCTCATCGTCACTGATATGTGTTGGATCTATTTTTGCCAGGTCTCTTAGTGCTAATGGTATCTCCTCGACTAGATCTAGACCCATCGGCGAACCACCATTTGAGACGTCCCACGTGTCATTAAACGTTTTGCCTTCATAGAAAGGAAGCGTGAGTGTCCTTTGCTCGGTGTCAATATCTGTCGCATATGGTAAGACTAGTACTGAGAAATCTTTGTTATAGTTTTGTAAGACTGTTGAACTCAAAATCCTATAGATATGTAGCTCTCCGATGCCAACATTCTCTTTGATGTATTCTTTCATTCAAGAAGTGTACCAAAATCTTGGCTCAGCGTACCGGACTAGAACAACATAGGTTCGATTTTTACCACTTGACAAAATACTAATGCTTTGCTATAATGTAATTAAATAATAAAGCTCTTGAGCGGCTTTTCTCTCTTATCACAAAAATAATAACTCTAAATAAAGGAGGCTTTTTTGAAGCCCAAATTAATTTTACTAAATGGCAACCCAGGTATGGGTAAAACTACCCTTGCCCAACGCTATGTTGATGAACATCCCATGGCACTGAACTTAGATATAGATAATATCTGGATCATGATGGGGCAATGGCAAGCTTCTCGTCCACATTCTGACAAGCAGAAACTTAAATATGCCTATGTTTTAGCCGATATGCACTTGGCTGAAGGTTACGATGTCATTGTGCCCAATCTAATGCAGACCACTGAGCAATATAACGTCTTTGAACGGATTGCAGCTACTCATGATGCTATCTTTAAGGAAATAATACTACTCTCAACTTGCGAAGACGCGGTCGAGAGATGCAAAAAAAGAGCCAGAGCTCTCGGCTATGCGGATGGTTTTCGTCCGGGCGGCGTACTTGATACGAGTGGTCGCGAGCTTGAGCTCATGCGCATGTACGAGAATGTCGTAGCAACGATTGCTCTCAGACCTAATATTGTCAAACTGGAATCTGTTGAAGGCGATATTGATAGTACGTACCAACGTCTTGTAGTCGCAATCTCAAAATAAAAGACCATAAGCTGCGAGACATTACGGTTACCTTGAGGCTAACCTGGCTCAGTGCGATGGTCTCGAACCTTCAAAGCTGCGCTTCAAAACGATCATACATCACGTCAAAGTGCTCCAGTGGCCCTTCTGCCGCTAATGATAAGCCGAGCTGTTTGCATATTAGGGGCGTCCAGGCTACATGTATAGCGCCCGCGGCATAGACGATATCTTCGCGTATCATTACGCCTTGGCGTTCGTACTGCCGCTTAACGTGCGGCCATACGGGGTAAATAGCAAGTTGATACAGGCTAAGGGAAGGATGCGTTAATCCAAAGCCGCCCCAGTCAACTATGCCCGTAACACGTGCCTTGTCATCGATTTGCGTGTTAGATAGCGTGAAGTCTAGGTGACTGAGGGTGTTTTTGGCAGCAAATAACCGGCATTGTTTTTGTAGATGATCAGCGGCTATTTTGACTCGCTTGGCAACACCTTGATCACTCTCCTCATGTAGTACTTGTGCAGCTTGAACTTTCACGATATCTGTCAGGAGACTATCATCTGCGCCAAACCGAGCTTTATATGTATCTATATGGGCTTGGGATTGCGAATGCATAGTAAACCCGATGGTACCTAAAGCTTGACCGAGCGCTTCTATTTGCTGCTCAGTGAAACTAGTAATTGCGAGGCGAGCACAGGTACCGGGAACGCGCTCCATGCGATTGGAGTAAGTGTACGCTTTACCATCTATCACCCATTCTCCCCTGCCCAAGACTTCTAGCAACTTTGGAATTGTACAGCCTATGTTGAAGTCTTGGCCCTGCATCTCTTCGAGAAAAGCGAGGCTTGTTTGCTCTTTGGTCGCTTCAGTCTCAGATACGTAGAATTTTTGAACCGTATCAGGGGTATCTGCGACTACTATTCCATCATGACCATGCCCCAGGATTTCCATATCAGTATTATGCTAAATTTCAATTATTTAGCAAAGGTAAAATTACTAATGGGAGTTGCGAGTGTGGCGTAAAATCAAAAATTTCAGCAGGACTCCTTACTGGACTTTTATTTCGAGTATATGTTCTTGACCCCCGCTAGTGGACGAGCTTCGCGACTTCGAGCTAAGATCTGTCGTTTAAGTATTTGCTAGCAACACTTAAAGCGAACGAAGGCAGTATTATAAAAATAGTTATGAATAAAAGTCTTATAAGCACTTTAGTAAGAGCGGAATCTGGCTTGTCCGGACCCGAGGCGGTCAGAACGATTAAAATCCCCACGATACCAAAGGTAATCGACGCGTAAGTAAATACTCGTGTAGCTATTTTTTGCATACTTTTAGTATACCAAACAAAATCACTGAGCTTTCGCTAAGTACGTATGCTTGGCTCAGCACGATAGAGGGAGTTATAACTGCAATAAAGACTGATTTATCGCAAGGGTTCGCACGCTAAGATAATGAGAAGTGGCAAGAATTAGATAGTAGACGGTACGTTCAGATAATCAGCTGTCTTTTGAGAACCTAGTTGCGAACCCTTTCTATGGACAATTGGAGTAGCTATTGGAGTATCTCGCTTCTCATTATAAGTAGGCACTAGTCTAATGGCTTCCTGACTATGCATGAACGTAATGTGCTTAGTAGCGGTAACAGCAGAGGGAGCGACTACAGTAGTATTGAATTGACGGGATAATGACTGTGCTATTCCATTAATTTGGCCTGTTGAACAGCCAGTCATGGCTATGCTTGCTCGTGGACTAAATACTTTGCGCACATCACTTAATCTTGACCTTAACGCCAAACTTCCTAAGTCTGGAGCTGTTCCAAAAGTTATCGAGTTGGGTGAGCCATGTGTTTCAATTAGCGCAAAATCAATCTTGAATTTCTCACCATTCAAGGCATCAAAATGCCTTAAGCGTTGTTCAAATTCCGTGGATGTTTCAGCTTCTGCTACTAAAAAGTCATGGGTCTCTTTAGCCTGAAAATATATAGCACTGGGTATAGAGTTGGTCGGCATCCAGTGATCTGAAAATGCGCCATTGTGGTCATCAACTGCACTGATACTGATGCCGTAAGGACGATGTACTTTGCCACCGTTATCAAACTGACTAACCAAGAGCTCGGTCGGGTAACGACTAAAGTGTCGAATGCCATACTGCTCGCTTAGGTACTGAGTTGCACCCACTCTTGCCGTTTCTAAACCCGCAATCGCTTTTAGGTTTGCTGTCAGCCCCTCTTTAATATGACCTTCATTTTCGTGTCGCCAATCTTTCTGAAAAGTGCCAGCATACTTATAACCAACTGCTTTTAATACCGAGCCAAGAAAACCATCATCATTATCTGGCCATGAAGAAGGTAGATGTTCAGTGTCTCTGTATTCGTCTTCAAAATCGTACACTCGCACTAATCCAGAGAGAAAATGCGGATTAGCAAGTAAGGCGTTGAGCTGTGTACCGTTACTGTCTCCACTCGTAAGTTCTTGAGCATTTTTTCGAACATATAGAGCATGAGTCTGAGCGTGGACAACATCGGGAGTGTTAAAAATAGTTTCAAGTGCGCTCAGTTCTTTAGTCCATTCAGTTGATGGTACGTGATCGGTCTCAGGAAAACTTAGCGCAACGCGTGAGCCACCACGACTATCGTAAGCCTCTACCACATCGTCCAAAACACCTTCCCAGAATTCGAAACCAATGTCAGGCACATCTAGACTTTGAAAGAAGGTTTCTCTGTCATCATCAGGTGCATGATCACTATACAAAGTAATAAACCGCTGCATAGCATCAACGTCACTATAGCCATTTTGATGTATTCCCCGTATCAAGCCACGCATTTCATCTACGGGGTCTATCGGTGATTTTACGTCTACCTCTGTCATTGTGGCAGATTATACCATATTATCGTAATACAGTTCAATACTTTGACGGTATTTACGCCAGGCATACGGTTTCAATTCCAGTCTGCCTATATAAAAAGTCAGAACTGAATCATAGTTCTGACTTCATTTATTACGGCGTGGCTCAGCACGATAGAGGAAGTTATAACTGTTATCAGGCAAGATTTGTCTTTGGTTAATTAATGACTTTTGCGAGAAATACAAAATCAAAGCCTGAAGTCGCAGCATATTGCATGAACTCTTCTGGTTTTTCTGGTGGCCGGTATGTAGTAGCTGCAGTAACAGGGCGTGTTTTATCCCATTCTTGATCATGGCTAACGCGCAGAAGTTCATATTTATCATCAGGGTTCCATTCAGAGCGTTTTTCGTCCATTTGTTTTTTAACATGATCAATAGAAGGTACGTAGTCCTCTGTGTATAAACAGTATCGTCCACTGCCTGTGTTGAAAATCCAGATAAAACTGTCAGGTGTTAATGCTTCGTACTTTAACAGACTGATTTTTTCAGCTTTTACATTGAACTGCCTTAAAAAACTCAAAACAAGTTCATTGGAGTCGCCATCCCATTCACGTAATGTTTTCACGAAGTCATTATAGCAAATCAACAGTAGTTTCAATTCCAGTCTGCGTATATAAAAAATCAGAACCGAATTTACAGTTCTGACTTTATCTACTGTGGCTTGGCTCACAACAATAGAGGAAGTTATAACTACAATAAAGCTAGATTTTATGTATGCAAACTGAGATGTCAGGCAAAAGCAACTCTAGCTAGTTCAGCTTTATCGTAAGAAGGATTCATTCCCAGCTCCATGAACTCATCTTGTGTGAACCATCCCCATTTTTCGACATGATTGGTTTTTATGATTTCGTCCTCAGGCACTGATACTTTGAAATATACATTCATTCTGGGAACGCCATTCACAACCTTGCCGATATTGTAATGAATGATTTCGAAGTCACCCGATATGGAACTGTCTTGCACGCCTATCTCCTCCTTGATCTCCCGCAAGAGGCAATCTTTTAGGGTCTCTCCATAATCTACGCCGCCGCCTGGAATAGCCCACCAGTCACCTCCATCTACTTCTTTTACTGCCAGTATTCTGCTATCCGATACGATCAAAGCTCGTATTGCGACTCGATAGAGCGAATCATCAATTTCTTCTAAACGCGGGTCTATATCCATAAAATAATAGTATCATCACTGGTTTCAATTCTATTCAGGGTAAATAAAAAGTCAGAACCATTTTATCAGTTCTGACTTCATCTTGTCTGGCTTGGCTCAGCGTGCCGGTCTTGAACCAGGTTCAGCTAGTAACGACACAAACGAGACGTGTTTCATGACTTTAAGAATTTAAGAAGATTGTGCTCGATTTCGGTGATCTTGTATAGCTTGCAGCGCAATGGCTAAGCTTTCCATGGTAAATCCGTGTGCCAACCTAACACTCACTAGACGCGTTGGCACACCCTCCTCACCTATTTCGGCTAGCTTGCTTTCAACGAAACTTTCCTCATTCTCCCTGTGCGGGTCGTGTTCGTCCGCTGAGATGCCCGCCTTCATTGGCTTAGGCACGTGTAATAGCTCATGCATAAGTATTTTACTGGCATTGTGGCATATAGCCTGCTCTAAATCGAACATATCTGGCTCTGACTTTTTAGCAGCTGGAGGATCGCTCTCTACGAGACCATGTTCTCTTAAAAAAGTTTCTATAGTGATGCTCAGTAAATCGAGAGTAACGAAAGTTGTGCCTGAGATTTTTTCTTCGGGGAAGCCGGGTATTAAATAGTCAACGTACTTTGCACGTGCTTTTTCTTCCTCACCTTCCTCCACACCAGAGGGACCTAAAAAAACTTTAAGACATTGTCCATGGGTCATGCGCTCTGAACGACTCAGCAATTCCTGGTGCCCTAAGTGTATATGAGTACTGGAAAGGCCATCAAAATCTAGGTCTAACGCAGGTAGAACAGCTTCTAATTTTGCTGGCCTTAGATCCACGTGATCAAAGAGAAGATCCAAAGCATTACTAGTGCTGATGGGAATTTCTGCAGGATATTGCGTGATCGACATAAACTAAGATTACCATAAAAAATGGTATTTGACAAGCTTAGCTCTCCGTAGTGATGGAAGTTAGAAACCTTCTCGTAGCTAGTTGACTTTGTTTGTTGGCTTGTCGCCCATGAAGTTAATGATGTTATCAATGTAGATACGCTTCTTAAGCTCACTGGCTTCTCTGGTCAAGTACGCTATTGCAGGATAGACTCGGCACGTACTAAGCGGTTTTAGTTGCACAAGTTGTTCTTCAGTCATTTCATCGCTGTGGTCGAGCATAAAGACGATGTCATTCTTTTTGAGACGCTCAACTAAAGGGTCAAAATCGATTAGTTCCATCGGGCTTGGGTTAAAGATAGCATTACGCTTAATCTTAGTAACTAGATCAGCGTTGATGATGCCTTCAGTTTCGGGGTTCAGCGCCAGGTTGAGTGTGAGAATGTCTGAGCTTGCTAATAAATCATCTAATTCACTGTATTTAATGCCATCAGCTTCGGCGTCATATTTACGATTGCGTGACCAGTAGGAAACATCGGCACCAAATGCTTTCGCAAGTTGTGCAGTGCGCAAACCAATATCCCCAAGACCAATTACGCCAAATTTTTTGCCCTTTATTTCCATGCCCGGCTTGTCGTCTTCATAGG
>JBAQZF010000087.1:0-1827 GCA_049790715.1 Saccharimonadales bacterium (SeqCode)
TCATGCCGCTGAAGAGCTAGAAACGATACAATAAGGTCATGCTGAGTGATCTGCGGCTGCAACACTTTCGATCGTACGACGACAGCTCGTTTGAGTTTAGTGAGGGCGTTAACATCATCGTCGGGCCAAATGCTAGCGGCAAGACTAATATCCTGGAAGCGATTTTGATATTGGCCCGCGGCAGCTCTTATCGAGCCAAGGACAGTGAACTAACGCGATTTGACCAGCCCTGGGCGCGGCTTGATTCTGATCTGTCCGAGGGTGGTACTAGGACGCTGAAACTGACCACCGAAACACTACCTGCCAAGCTATTTGAACTCAACGGCAAGAGCTATCAGCGCCTGAGTTTGCAGCACACGCTGCCGGTGGTGCTGTTCGAACCTGAAGACTTGCGGCTGCTGTCTGGCGGCCCGGAGCGTCGTCGTGACTACCTGGATGACCTGCTGGAGCAAACGACGGCCGGCTACCGCTCTTTGCGGCGCCAGTACCGTCAGACACTAGCCCAGCGCAACGCGCTACTGAAACGTGCCAGCGGCTCTATTCAAGCCCAGATGTTTCCTTGGGATATCAGGCTTAGTCAACTGGCGGGCCAAATCGTGCGGCTGCGCGACGAGCTGGTAGAAAAAATGAACCAACAAGCCCCCGACCTCTATAAAAACCTAAGTGGAACGACCGTAAAAATATCTTTGCGGTACGTGAGACAATGGCCACCTGACAGCTACGAAAGCAATTTGCTCAAAAAACTAGAAAGCTCGCTGGCTTCGGATCGGGAACGCGGCTTTACCAGCGCCGGCCCGCACCGCGACGATCTGGCGGTGTTGTTTGACGGCCACCCATCTCAGGAAACCGCTTCGCGCGGCGAAGTGCGCACCGCGGTACTGACGCTGAAGATCATCGAACTCAAGCTGTTGGAAACCGCCCGCGGCATCACTCCCCTGCTACTGCTCGACGACGTCTTTTCCGAGCTCGACGGCCGCCGCCGGCACGCTCTGACCGACCACCTGGCTGCTTATCAGACGTTTATAACCACCACCGACGCTGATTTGGTCACTAAACATTTCACTAACAAAAGTAACATCATCTTGCTAAAGTAACGGATAGTATCTCTGGTGTTTCTAGTCGACAAACTGTGTACTTGCGACAGTGTAGGAGTCAAATAACACCGCGTTGGTCGTGGGATCGCGTAAATAGAGCCGAATGGTATCAAGCCCCGAGTAATTAATCTCGGCATGCACTAATTTACCATCAATGGTCACATCAAAAATAATACCGAACAGAGTATATAGACTTGATGGGTCTTGGCTGAGGGTAACAGATTGAATACCGCCAATATTAATAATAGCTGATTGCGTGGTGGTCTTGTATTGAAAAAAGTCTAATTCAAGAGTGTTGATCTGGCTGGTGGTAAGGCCCCTGTCTGTTAAGGCGTCTATATTTTTAAAATCTATATCATCAACAGATGGCAGCTTTGGTGTTTTCTTGAGTGTTAAAATAGTTTTAACGACCTGCTTTTTTTTAATCGACACAGTGGTGCCAGCCTGAGCATTGCCATCATCTGCGATAATTTGGTAATTACCAGGCTTTAATCGTACTTTTACCTTTCCGTTGCCGACATTTTTTGCTTGATGATTCACCTGACTGATGCTAATAATTGCTTTTGAGTCACTAGTATCAATACTGATTGTGCCAGTTGTTTCAGTAGTTATGATTGCTGATACGAAAATATAGGCACAAATAAGCACCACTAGTAATCCGGCAAAAAACAACATCCTCTGCGCGCGTAAACTCAATTCACTAGAGTTATTCACGAATAGCTCCTTGCTGTCC
>JBAQZF010000088.1:0-3299 GCA_049790715.1 Saccharimonadales bacterium (SeqCode)
GCTGATGCACGTATACAGAGGTAGAAAAGAACATTGCTTACTGTAACGTCACGAAAAGTATTAAAATGTATTTAGTTTTCCCCAGTGGATGTGTCAGAAATACAGCATTAATAGGCTAGCCTTATAGTACTAATCTTGTTAGGATAGTTCTCAGGTGAAGTTTTGCCGAGATTGTTTTACCCTGCTTTTACGGGCGGGCAAGACGCATAGGCGAGAGAAGGGTTGAATGACATGCGAGATCATTCAACCCTTTTTGTTGCCCTGGAATTGGTGTTATACTACGGATGAGCAGAGACGTGGTCTAACCAGCCAGGGAGCTCCGTAGGCGTGGCAACGACAGACGTTATTGAAGTTGCAAGAGTAAATGTCGAGGTGGAACCTCCTGTATGGACAGGACCGAGACACTTGATTGAATACTGTGCGAGCGTATTGAATCAAGTGTCTTTTTATATCTAAGGAGTAGTTATGGTGGATCAACCAGATCAGTTACAGGCGATGCGACACTCGTTGGCGCACATCATGGCGACGGCGGTGCGGCGGTTGTGGCCGTCAGCGAAATTTGGTGTCGGACCGGTGGTGGAGAACGGCTTTTATTACGACGTTGATCTGGGTGAGGTGAAGATTTCTGAGGAGGATTTCGGTAAGATCGAGGCCGAGATGCGCAAGGTCATTGAGGCAGATGAGGCATTTGAGCGGTTTGAGAAGCCGATTGACGAGGCGATCGCTTGGGCTCAGGAGGCTGGACAGCCCTATAAAGAAGAGTTACTAAATGATTTGAAGCGGGCTGGGACCACTGTTGCTAAAGATTTGAGTGCTGATGAGCTGGGGACGATTGCTGCTGGTGACGCGGCGGTGGCTGAGGTGTCTTTTTATAAGAATGGTGACTTTGTGGACCTCTGTCGGGGGCCGCATGTGGAATCGACGGGCAAGATTGGCGCGTTTAAGTTGCTGCGGGTATCTGGCGCGTACTGGCGTGGCAATGAAAAGAATGCCCAGATGCAGCGGATATATGGGGTGGCATTTGCTACGGAGAAGGAGTTGCGGCAGCATTTGGAGTTGCTCGAGCAAGCTAAGAAGCGGGATCATCGCAAACTCGGACAAGAACTTAATATATTCATGGGCTCAGAGCTTGTTGGTGCTGGTTTACCTCTGTTGTTGCCGAGAGGGGAAACGGTTAAGCACACTCTTATGGAGTACATGCGTCAGAAAGAGGAAGCTGCTGGTTATCAGTATGTTTCAACCCCTGTGTTGGCGCATGAAGAGCTGTACAAGCGCTCTGGACACGCTCAGTTTTACGCTGAAGACATGTATCAGCTGGTAGACGATGAAGGTAATAAATTCTACCTCAAGCCAATGAATTGTCCGCATCACCATATCATTTATGAAAAACTGGTTCAAAGCTACAATGATCTGCCGCTTCGGTTGGCTGAAGCTTCGGGGTTATACCGAAATGAGCTATCGGGTACGCTGACTGGTCTGATTCGCGTTCGGGGGCCAATTACCCAAAATGACGCGCATATTTATGTGACACCGGAGCAACTCAAGGAGGAGTTTCTGAAAGTTATTGCTCTATTTGATGAAACGTATCTTGAAATAGGGATTCATGACTACTGGTTTCGGCTGAGTTTGCCTGATTTTAGTTCCGATAAGTTCGGAGGAGACAAAGAACAGTGGCAAAAGGCCGGAGAAGCCATACGCCAAGCGCTTATAGAGAGCAGTTCGAAGTTTGTGGAGGCCGAGGGTGAAGCTGCTTTTTATGGCCCTAAGCTTGACGTTCAGATCAGGAATGTACTTGGTAAAGAAGATAGCATAGCCACCGTTCAGGTCGATATATTGGTTCCTGAACGTATGAATTTAACGTATGTTGATAATGATGGCCAAGATAAGGTCCCAATTATTATTCATCGTGCCATTATCGGCTCGTTCGAACGTTTTATTGCTTTTCTATTAGAGCAAACTGCTGGAAGGCTTCCGGTCTGGTTGGCACCGGAGCAGATTCGAGTGATTACGGTCAATCAGGAAGAAGCTACGATAGTGTTTGCTGACGAAGTGGCTGCGCAGGCGGCTGAACTGGGCTTACGATTGAGCGTTGATAATTCTAATGAGTCAGTTGGTAAGAAGATTCGGGCGGCTGAACTGATGAAAGTCCCCTACACTGTTGTGATCGGAGAGAAAGAAATTGCCAGCAGGGAAGTGGTGTCGCGGATCCGTAAGGATATGGCGGTGCGGGACGAGGCGCAATCTGTTGGAGTCGAAGAATTTTTGAAAACTGTCGCGCACGAAGCAACATCAAGGGTCTACAAAACATCACTATAGATAGCCTATATGTCTAAAGCTGACTTGAGACAATTTGACTACGAGAAAGTGGCGACACACGATACGAATATGTGGCGTGCCTACTATAATCAGAATTACATCAAGCTGTTTGGCGAGCTCGTGCTGCTGACTAAAGAGCAGATGGGACTTCCTTGGTTATCGACGTTGCGCGCGGGGTATTACTCTGCTCGGGCTGCGGCTGATTTTCAAATCACGAAGGGCAGAGAAGACTATGCGCGAATACTAAGAAACGTAACAAAGTTTTATTGCTTGGTATCTGATAACTGCAGCGAACCGTTTGATTTTGATAGAGCAGCTGAACTAGAGGTTGAATGGTGGGACATACACCGTTATCCTAATAAGTATGAAAGAACGCTTGAACAGAGCCTAGCTGATAATATGGCTGTGCTTTATCAGACTGACGCGAGTAACCTAGAGGAGTACGCTCATTATAGAGCGGCGGCTATGCTATTGCCTAAACGCTATGATAAGCAGGAGGCTTTGGTTGAGCGCCAAACAATATACGGTTTGCTTGTGCGGTCTTGGCAGTCTTTGCATCATAATGTTCAAGTCTAAAAAGATATGTTGAGTAACCAAGAATCTGATTTTCGGCAGCGAGTGGAGGCCTTGGTGGCGCAGATTCCTCAGGGGCGGGTGATGACCTATGGGCAGTTGGCGGCGCTGTGTGGCAACGCGCGGGCGGCGCGGATTGTTGGCGGTATCGCGCATTTTGGTGATCCGGATTTGCCTTGGCAGCGAGTGGTGAATAAGCAGGGCGGGCTAGCGTCTGGCTATCCAGGTGGCCGAGCAGGGCACAAACAGGTTTTGGAAGCCGAAGGCGTGAAAGTCTCAGATGACTATCAGGTAGGAGTTAACGTGCTCCTCTGGTGGCCAGCTGACAGTGAGCCTATGCAACAGAGCTTAGTTTAGTTGAGACGCTTATGCTTGCGAGTATAAGAGTAAATCTATAAAGTGATTTATAG
>JBAQZF010000089.1:0-2413 GCA_049790715.1 Saccharimonadales bacterium (SeqCode)
TGTCAAGAGTGCCAATTACTCTGTTGTAACCGGCAAAATTGCAGCAATTTCCTGTCGAAACTCCTCTGTACCTAAATTCTTTTCAAGAATATATCTATCGAGTTCTACTCCAGTAAGCCCTTCGCGTATTTCGTATCTGTCTACAAGCCAGTTTAGGACAGGCACGTCCTCAGGTAACGCACCGAGGAGGAGAGATCCGATATCCTTACCTATGCATGCCAGGTCACGAAATGTTAGGCGCACGTCTTTCATCGTCACCCTGGCTCTATGCCCCAAACGAGGAAACTGTTCTTTGAGGTCACTGCGCGTATAGTCACCGTATATGCGACTACGCGGAATATTGAAATCTTCAGTTTCGCTCATTTTGCTTATCCATCATACTCATGCCAGCTTCATGCATACCATGATCAACTAGTATATTGCCTATGGCTTGACGTAGCCTTTGTGTTTTATCCGCATCTAGTTCTGCTTGCTTTATACGATTCCCCGTAATTCCGAAATGGAGTAGTTCTTGAGGTGCTTTTCTGTAACTCTCTATTAGAGTTACAGAAAACATCTTTGCTATCATAGAAGCCTTCTCGATAACACTAAGGTTTTCAGGAGTTCTACTGGGCAGGGATTGAGCCATTTGTTTAGGTTCTCCGGACTCGGACCATGGCGTGACGGATGACGTGGTCGCCGATGCGGTAGCCGGCTTGGAGTTCTTCGGTGATAATTTCGTGGTCGCCATCGCCGTCTTCCATGCTGACTGCCTCGTGCAGCGCTGGATTGAATGGCTCACCAACGGTTTTGATGCGCTCAACACCCATGTCGGCCAGGGTTTTTTCAAACTGCTTGACGACGCTTTGGGTGCCTTTGATGTAGTCGTTATCTCGCAGATCTTCGGGAACGTGCTTGAGGGCGCGTTCGAAATTGTCGATAACCGGCAGCAAGTCCTCTATGACATGGGCTTTAAGTCGAACGCGTAAACTAGCTAATTCTTCTTCGTGCCGGCGGCGTATGTTGGTGGCGTCGGCACGCTCGCGCTGCAATGCCTCGGTCAGTTCTTGGAGTTGGACTTCGAGCGCAGTGGTGTCTGGCGCAGGAGCTTGATCGTTGTCCTTTTTTGGCTTGCTCATAGAAAATCTTCCGGGCTTACGTTTTTTACTGCGTGAATACCGGCAGCCCTACGTAATGCTATGCGAGATACAGCTTCCACCGTAGGCATAGGCAAACCGGCCTCTTCAAATGCTATCGAAAATGCCTGAGTTTCTTCTCGTGCATACTGTGAACGTATTCCACCAGTATCATCTTCCATCATCTCCACAAAGTGATCTTCCATTATGTAGCATATAAGACTCTGTTCTTCGGGAGTCATTACTCGTTCTTCAGACATACAACACCTCTTCGAGTTCTTGGCCAGCGCGGGAGACGAGCGTCATGACGTCGCGGTAGCTTTGGCGGGTCGGGCCGAGCGTACCGATGTAGCTGCGATCGCTAAACGGGCTACGAAAACGGCTGATGATGAGCGAACAGCCGGCGGCGCGGCCGATGGGGTTTTCCTGGCCAATGTAGACACTCAATGGTTCATTTGGGGCGGCTTCGCGCAACCAGGGTTCGAGATTGTCGAGTAGCTGGGCGACCTGCTGGACATTGACACCGCCGATAAATTCCGGCTGGCCGAAGAGATTGGACAGACCGCTGATGTACAGCTGATTGCCGATGGTAGCCAGACCGAGGTTGTGCGTCAATTCTACCAGCGTATCGACAGCATTGCGGATGGTGCGCTCCGGCGCTCCGGCGTGCTGGACGCGGGTAGCTAGCGCTCGCTCGCCGCGCTTTTCGGCCAAGCTGCCATCGGTAGTTTCGGCCAAATGATTAACATAAAAACGGTAGCCTTTATCGGCTGGCACGCGGCCGGCGCTGGTGTGTGGCTGCATGATGTAGCCGAGCCGCTCCAGTTCGGCCATTTCCGCCCGAATCGTCGCCGAACTGACGTGAAACAGCTTGGCCAGCAGCGTACTGCCGACCGGACTGGCTACTTCGGCATACTGCTCGACGATAGCGCTCAAAATATTCTGCTGGCGATCTGTCATGGGACTACTCTTAAACTATATATTCAACTGCTAGTATACCGCTTTTAGCACTCAGTAGTCAAGAGTGCCAAAAACACTTATTCCTTTAGGGCAAGTAGGGAGTCTGGGGAATTAAAAAAGCCCCCTTCGGGGCTCAGGCTAGAAGCCCTTGTTGTAATCGTTATGTGTCATAATTTGTTCCCCTATCTTTTAGGCGCTAAATATTTTAAGCACCACTAATAGTATACCACCAACGAGCAATGGCATGTAAGACATATCAAGCAAAAACTGCTTACGTGAATAAGAATTGCCGTTTACCCCAGAACAATATAAATATCTTTTTTTCATGTACTTTAGAT
>JBAQZF010000090.1:0-6815 GCA_049790715.1 Saccharimonadales bacterium (SeqCode)
GGACAGAGCAACCTCAAGCATAAGGGCGTTATAAAAAACGACGCTATGCGCCGCCAGATATTGAAGGAGTTTGAGGAGTGGGCTAAGAAGCGGTTCGTGACGCTCGACAAGGCTGATTCTGGCGTCAGGGGCGCTAAAGGCAATCAAGAACGCTTCTATTTATTAAGAAAAATTTAATAATTGTCGAAGAAAACGATCTTGGGCGACCATAAGCGTAATGCTACACTGCAAGCATGTACTTTGCCTCACGCGTCCAGGCTGGGCGCATGCTCGCTACGCGGTTAGCTGAAAACTACTCCTTTAGAAGCTGTGCGGTGCTGGCGCTCAACGACGGCGGCGTGATGATCGGGGCGCAGATTGCCATGCAACTGCGCTGCGTGCTGACGCTGCTAGCTAGCTCGGAAATCACGCTGCCGCGCGAACCCGAGGCGATCGCCGGTATCACGCCGGGCGGCGTGATGGCCTATAACCACAGCAGTTACTCTCCAGGGGAAATCGACGAGATGGTCGGTGAGTATTATGGATTTTTGGAGCAGGAGAAGCTAACTCGGATGCATGACATGAATATGCTGATCGGCAGCAATGGCGCGGTTGATAAGGAGTTGCTGAAAGGCCATGACGTAATTGTCGTTACTGATGGCTTGAAAACTGGCTTTCCGGTCGATCTGGCGGCTGAGTTTTTGAAACCGATCGCCATCGAAAAGCTGGTCGTGGCGACGCCGTTCGCCAGCGTGTCAGCGGTCGATCGGATGCACATCTTGGCCGATGATTTATACTGCTTGAATGTCATCAGCGACTACATCGACACCGATCACTACTACGACAAGCAGGACGTGCCCGATCATGAAACGGTGCTCAAAACTATCGAGCAGATTACGCTTAACTGGAAGTAATAAGATAGTTACTTAGAGAAGTTAATTCAGTAAAGTGACATAAACTTAATCGGGCGAACTGAAAGGAGTGGCGGAGCGGTCGTATACGCCAGTATCATCGCGCGCCATGTCGCTCTGTCGCAGCATTTCTCCATATTTGTCGAGATGAAGCAAATCTTCTTTGGCTAATCCCGAAACTTCCAGGTTTCCGCCACCTTGAGCCGTTGTTAGAGAAGCTTCGTATTATGCCTTGGCAGCTCTTTTGACTGCTTCCGGATCCGGTTCCCCATCTACAAAGGGAATTTGCATGATGCGTTCTATAGAGGACTTACTCATAACCACATAATAGACTTTTTGGTAAAAATGTCAACCCCTTATGTTTTTAATCACTTTGAGCGCTGCTTTTGCCCGCGCCTAAACTGTAAAATTAACCAAAATAGCTTAAAAACAAGCGATTAGCTCAAATGTTTGCGGAGGCCGTCGAGGTCTTTGAGCAGAATTAAAGATTGTTTGTTGCGCAGCAGTTCTGTGCGCTCCAGGGCGGACAGTTCGCGGCTGGTGGTTTCGCGGGTGGCATTGACCGAACTGGCGATATCTTGATGCCGCAGTGGTACCTCGATGAGCAGTCCCTCGTCGGTCTGTTTGCCAAAGCGCTGGCTCATGGTCAGCAGGAAGGAAACGATCCGTTCGCGAACAGTGCGATATTCCAGATTGAGGATGCGCTCGCTATGCAAACGGTACATTTCGATAGTCATGTCGAGCAGCGGGGCCAGAGTGTCGGGTCGGCTTTCGATGTGTTTCAGAAAATCCGGACGGCTGAGTTGCCAGGTGACGGTTGGAGCCAGCGCTTGATAGATGACGTGGCGCTCCTGACCGGTGATGGCCCAGATGAGGGGGAATAATTCGCCCTCTTTGCGGATAATCAGCAGGTTTTCTTCGTGATACTTGGTGATGTCGTAGGCTTTGACCAACCCCTGATAAATATAAAACACCCCATGCGGAGGATCGCCGGGGCGTACGATAAAATCACCTTTACGAAATGTCTGTTGGCGGCCGAGCGTCTTGAAGAGCTCCACCAGTTCCGCCGTCTGTTTCAACGTGGCCAACATATATGTATTATGATAGCTCTGAAATGAAAAGTCAAACATAATCTCTGGTAATTGTTTCTTTGGAGTGGATGGCGTGTCACATATCGGCTGTCCACAGGGGTCGGACACCGCTGGGGCTACACTTTGCTCATTGCTAGGCGAGGTGATTATTAAAGATCGAAAGCAGCCTTTTTAAGGAAAATTTAAGAACTAAGTAGTATTTTGTGATAAAAATCGCAACTATTGAGTGAGGATTTTCACCACGCCGTTCGCGAAAGATGGTTATCATAAAAGTGTTAAGTGGGAGGTCCGCCATGGTAAGCAAACAATCGGTGGAAGAACAGCTTAAAAGCATCGGTTTCAACCACGTCGCCTGGGGGCGAAGCGAGGTTAGGGAATTGCCCAAGATACTGATGCCCGACGAAGAAATATACGAGTGCGTGAATGGCATCTACGAGGGCGGTTTTGCCCTGCTGGTAGCGACTGGCATTAGATTACTACTGATAGATAAAAAACCGCTGAATTATCTGACTGTCGAGGATCTGCGTTTCGACATGATCAACGAGATCGATTACAGTCATCGGTTGCTAGGCGCCCGGATCCGTATCTCGGCTGGCTCCAGGAATCTGAAATTTACCAGCTACAATCAACCGCGGCTGCGTAAACTGATCTCTCATGTCCAAGACTGCATGGCGAACGCTAAAAAACAGCAGTCCGAACATCAAGAAGACCAGCGAACGCATCTGGAGCAGATCAACCATCAGCTACAAACCTATCTGTTGGCTCAACACCAAAGCCAGCAAAAATTACACGAGCAACTGCAGGCCGTACAATCTGGCACCGGCCAGAAGACATACGCCATACCCGAGCCTGCTGATCTGGTGCGTCCGGCACCGGAGCTTTCGGACTATCTGTTCGCGCAGAGTTTGCTGGCCCAGCATAAAGCTGCCGGCGGGGCGGTTCCACAGGTGAAATCTTTAGTGGTCAACGGGGGTGATGGAGCCGCGCCTGCTTCTTACGCGGTGAAGCCTGACAATATCGCTCCGCGGCCTATCGCGGCTAGCCCGCACTTAGCTGAGCTGTATGCCGAAGGCATGCAGGAGATCTTTGGCAATTACCGTCAAAACGCTACTCAGCAGACTCAAGCCGCTACCCAAATCGCTCCAGACCCACAGCCTGTTGCTCCTGCTCAATCGCACAATCCGCTGGAGCTGACCTCTTTGCGCATCGCCTACTCTAAGCTGCCGATGGCGCTGCGCAACCGCCGATTTGGCCGGCCGTCATTTCACGCTCATAGTCAGACGACACTGACGCCATTGCCACAGGCTCCGACCGAGGCAGCTGTCAGCACTGCTTTGTAATAAACGCTTCACTTCGACACGTTGAAGCGGAATTCGACGACATCATCGGGTCGCATAACGTAGGTTTTGCCTTCGGTACGCACCTTGCCGGCAGCTTTGGCAGCCGACAGGGAACTGCTGCTCACTAGATCGTCGTAGCTGACCACTTCAGCAGCGATAAAACCACGCTCAAAATCGCCATGTATGACACCGGCGGCTTGCGGCGCGGTAGCACCTTTGGGAATCGTCCAGGCCCGCACTTCTTTTTCGCCGGCGGTCAGATAGCTCTGCAAGCTCAGGGTGTCATAGGCGGCGTGGATTAGTTGTAGTAGGCCGGATTCTTGCTGGCCATAGCTTTCCAGCAGCTCGGCAGCATCGGTTTCATCGAGGTCTTTGAGCTCGCTTTCCAGCTTGGCGCAGACAAATAACGCCTGGGCCGGAGCGACTAGCGCGCGCAACGCTTGCTTGCGGGCTTCATCACCTAGCTCGGTTTCGTCGAGGTTGAATAAGTAAATTACAGGCTTCATTGTCAGCAAGTGCAGATCGCCAATCAGTTCACGATCAATTTCAGGGTGATTCCAGAGCGGCTGACCGTCGTTTAAAAGTGTACGCGCTTGCTGGTACGTGTCCAAAATCGGCTTGAGTTTTGGGTTGGCTCGGGCTTCTTTTTCGAACTTTGGCAGGCGCTTGGACACTGTCTGGAGGTCGGCCAGTATCAGCTCGGTGTTGATGACATCGATGTCTTTGCGCGGATCGCGCGCCTCGTCGACATGCGTGACATTAGGGTCGTCAAAGGCCCGTACCACCTGCACGATGGCATTAGTGCCGCGAATGTGCGCTAGGAACTGATTGCCCAGACCTTCGCCCTCGCTGGCGCCAGCCACTAGGCCGGCAATGTCCACGAAAGTCACTGTCGCCGGCACAATTTTGTCAGTATGATACAGTGCTGCCAACTTGCCTAAGCGCTCATCCGGCACCGGCACGATGCCGGTATTCGGCTCAATGGTGGCAAACGGGTAATTAGCCGCCAAGATGTTACTGCCAGTCAGGGCATTAAACAGCGTTGACTTGCCGACATTGGGCAGGCCGACTATAGCTATACTCAAAGACATAATTCTACCTCATTCCGCATAGCGCGGCCTTTTCTTCTGTTATTACTGTAGCAACTATCTTCCGCGCAGTAAAAAGCTTGTCTTTGTAGTTGGTGTAACTAAAATGCTTATGGTATCCTGGAAACAAATCGTAAACATATCAAATGGATAATCAACCTCAGCAATTACCGCCCGATCAGCCCGACAACAGTACTGGCGGAAGCCCGTTTCCGCCCGATCTTCAACCGCGAGGCGCGCAGCCCGCTCCTGCGCAGCAGCCAGTAATACAGCCTGATTATGCTGCTACGCCTGTTGTCCAGCCCCAACCTGGGGTCTACCCGCAAGCTAATCCCGCTCAATATGCCCCCAATAACGCTGCTCCTCAGCAGTATCAGCCCACCGCGCCGCAGCCAGGTGCCGCGATGGGTGGTCAGCCGGCTCAGCCTTATGGCCAGCCCGCTGTCAACCAGGGTGATAAATCGTTCTTGGCCGCTTTTTTGCTGTCTTTGTTTTTGGGTTTTCTGGGAGCGGATCGATTCTACTTGGGCAAAATAGGTACGGGGATATTGAAGCTTTTGACCCTTGGCGGACTTGGTATTTGGGCGACTGTCGACGTTATTCTTCTTTTATCTAACCATACTAAGGCTAAAGATGGCACCGCTCTACAGGGCTATGAAAAAAATCGTAAAACGGCGGTTATTCTTCTGGCGGCGTGGCTGTTAGTGTGCGCGTCCTTTGGGGTGTATGACATTTTAGTGCTTAACAAAGCGGTTCATGACATCGGCAAAATCAACGGAAAAACTATTAGCTGCACCGGTACTACTTGCACGACTTCTGATAACGCAGCCAAGGCAACAGCCGCGAAAGCAGATACACCTCTGGGCCAGCCAGCTACCGGTACGGGTGACGCGGCGGGCTTCGCGGTGACAATTAGCGTCAACTCCAATCCGCAGATTACCGGGGAGGCTCCTGGCGCGGGGATGCAATACGTGGAAGTTGATTTTTCTATCACTAATAACGGCAAACAAGCTGATCTTGTTCCTGGCTCGTTCTATTATCAGACGGCTAGCGGAAAACAGCTCAACGATACGAGTGTTCGGGGTAATGGCCCAGATATTGATAGTAAAAACGTCCAGCTAGCCGATGTTAACAAGCAGCAGTTGATCGCGGTTTTAGTGAATCCTGGGCAAACGGACACTTCGCATTATTTCATCTATCAAGTTCCCAAAGGTGACGTCGGCAAGCTGATATGGTACGACGGCATCTACGACACTAGTGCCACTAAACTGGCTATATTTGACCTTAAATAGACGTGTTGTTTCTGGCACAATGGTGATAGTATATTCGTATGATTAAATAACAACAGGAGGGTGTCATGTTATTAACAATCGCGGGAATTTTGGTGTTGATCTGGCTGATCGGAGTGTTTTTTCATATCTTGGGCGGGTTGATTCATGTCTTTTTGGTGATCGCGGCCATCATTTTCGTGTACGACGTGTTGGTGGTTCGACGTCGAGCTAAATAATACCCCAGTCAGGACATTAAGCAGCGTCAGGAAGCGACGTTGGGCAACTCGACAATCGCAATAGATAAACTCAAGGAAACTATATTCTAGCAGGTCTAAACACGAACATTTATTGCTAAATTATAAATAGTATGCTATTATATAGCTATGACTTTGCAAGACAGGCATACTGAATATAAGCCTGATCCATCTTCCGAAATAAACAATAGTTTATTTATCAATTCTCAAGAAGAAGGCATTAACACCACTATTGAGCTTTTTACTGATCCTGAACGAGGTCCTGTTTGGGGGGGGGTGGGCCAAAAGACACGTGCCGGCAGATCTATTCCGCGATTTAGGCCTTATTGGTACTGAAGACAGTGAAGGATGGCTTAACGTTGTTGAGCACAATGTCTTTGTCGCAGCTGCCGCTTTGACTATTGGCCAAAAACTAATAGAGGACGGAGTCGTAGTAGATCTGAACAAGCTAGTGAGGGCTACAATTATCCATGATGCCACCAAGCGACTTGATGTTGAGAGGGGGATATCGCGTGATGATGAAGTTGCTGATAGAACCTTGAAAGACGCTGCTCGGCAGTACGGATACACCATCGAAGATATTGCTATCGCCAAAAACACTGGTCGTCTAGCCGATCGCTTTATTCGGGATCCGTCTGAGCGACTACGCACTATAACTAATCGTTCGATTGAAGAAAATATCGCTGGATATGCTGATGCTCGCACTAGAGGAGTGCATTTATATAACTTAGATGAGGCTATGCAAAAAAGTATTACTACCAAACCGGCAAGCAAGAAATTTTTGACTGAAAACTGGCGACCGTATTATGGCGCAGTAGAGTATTATCTTCATACGGTAGCACCAAATTTTAATCCATCTGAAATTACAGACAGTAGTATTT
>JBAQZF010000091.1:0-1617 GCA_049790715.1 Saccharimonadales bacterium (SeqCode)
GTCTAAAGAAGTAAACTTTAGCCTGTGCTGCTTGTGTAATATAAGCAACTGGTCTTAACGATGGATAAAACTGTGTTGGGTACACTTTTTGGTAAAAACCAGTTGTACCTGCAACCGCAGCCGGCATACCTGCAGATTTAGCAGTCGCAGCATAACCAAGAGTAATGCTAACACCTGCAGAAACGGCAGTCACCTGATACAAATTTGATCCGCTAAACTGTTGCATACTTACAACGTTAATCAAACGAACTAAATCACCTACATTGATACCTGTTGTAGTACCAGTAGAGACAACAAATGTCGTGTTATTAACTGCTGTAATCGCAACCTTAGCAAATGTAGGTGGTTTTGATTGATCGATGAATGTAAATCCACCAGATGTCCCAGACGCACCATACATATAATTAGAACCCGCAGCTGCACTAATTTGGCCCGTTTGGATATAAGCACCCTGTGCGAGTGTTCTATTCCATTCAGACTGCATTTGTGCAACAGCAGTAGTAGCAGCACCCCAGTTTGTCATATCCTTTAAGATGAATAGATCTGGTCTATCAGTTAAAGGAACATTCTGAGCAACAGGTGTTTCAGCATTGGTATAAGAACCACATGCCATATAAGAATATGGAAATTGACTCATTCTTTACCTCCTATATCCCTGTTGAGCGTAGGTTCTGGATCCATAAATCGTTTGTAATGCATTGTCCTTGATAGCATTCGGACTGTTACTTTTTACCTTGCATCGTAGGCGGGAGGGTATTTCGCCCCTCCTCACTATGTTTCCATAGTGTTCAGGCCATCGCATACATCATTTTTGATGTCTTGAGAGTTTGGTCGTTCAGGCTGCACACGCTCTTTAAGAGATTTATGTATGTTGTGATGACAGGAACTACACACCCAAATAACTTCCAAAGGTTTGGAATAGTCCGCATGGTGTCCTTCAATTCTTTTAGATTCACAATTACAAATCGAACATATAGACGGTTTGAGGATTTTACCCCTTTGAACGTACGTTTGAAGCAAATGCTGTGCTTTTTTCTTTTCAGCATGCCTTCGATCCCGTTCAACAATAGATGATTTATCAAACGCATACCTTTCTCTAGTGCGCTTGTTGACAATCTCTCTATTTGCTTTATTCCACTTGGCAGCATTTGCGTAACACTTTTCTTTATTTTCAAGAAAATTTTTTCTTCCTGTTTTCGCATACTTGCATTTGGAACATTGAGCATTGTAACCATCTTTACCTTTCGAACTCTTATTAAAATCTGTTATAGGTTTTAAAACTTTACAAACTGTACATATTCTTTTCATAACAACCTCCATTAGTGGTTGTTGTCATCATACAGCTGGTTTGTTTTTACTCCTATTACATTTCATTGCTTGCCCCTTGTTGTCGCCGTCTTTACGCTGCGAGTTCCAAGTCAATTATCTCAAGTTTACCCTCGTCCATAGTATTAAACGAGCATCCCGCGGTATGTCTAAGCCAGATTGTTACACTCCGCATAGTGGATAGGTCATTTCTGCCTATCTCCAGACCTTTCGTCGTCTGGGCCGGACTATCGCATCCCTTTCGGGTCTTCTCACTTAGTCTCTCACGGTGGCTTTCGCCTTCCGCCCTGT
>JBAQZF010000092.1:0-2205 GCA_049790715.1 Saccharimonadales bacterium (SeqCode)
CGTGTAGTCTTTGCCATGATCTGAGCGCGTGCCAAAGGGATAGGGCGGATCCACATAGAACAGCGCTTCAGGATTGTCATGCTGCGAGATCAGCGCTCGAGCATCGCGATTCTCGATGACAATGCCAGCGAGCCGATCGCAGAAGTTAGCGATCTGCTCTGGATAATTCGCCCAATCGTGCGCCGGCGTTGTGCCAGATCGATTCGAATTAGATCGAAATCCCGTTGGCGGTCGCGTTGTCGCCAACGTTCGGAATCCAGTCGTGTTATGAATCGATGCTGATCCGAAGCCCATGAATGCTTTGATGATTGTTCGCCTGGCTTGCTCGACAGGATTGGAGGTCGATTCGTAAGCGTCTTCGAACTCATCGCGCGCGAACGGAGTCAAGCGCAGCTGCTCTTCCAGCATCGCTGAGCACAGCGGATCTCTGAGCACGCGAAAGACATTCACGACCTCGCCATCGAGATCGTTATACACCTCAGCATAGCTGCGCGGCTTGCGCATGAGCACAGAACCGCCGCCGCCGAATGGCTCGACATACATGCGATGCGATGGGAAGAATGTCATGATCCACGGAGCCAAGCGCCATTTGCCGCCATGATAGCGCAGCACTGGCCGACGAAGATCGCTGCTCACAGGAACACGGCGATGACAGCGAGCACAAAGCCTGTGAGCGCGAATAGCGGCTCATCTGTCCAGATCGTCACAAGCAACCCCAGAATCAATGTCGATGCTGGCAGCGAAGCATCGAACATCGCTTCACGCTCTTCAGGCTCACGCGCCATGCGGACGCCCCGATTGATTGATCGCTTCGCGCAGACGTCTGATCTCTGTGATCAGCGCTGGCACATCAGTGATCGCATGCGCGATGAATTCCATCGACTCGCTCGGATTGTTTTCGCCTCGCGGATAGGCATCGCCAACGTAGCCGACGCCGCCGCGCGTTTGATCTTTCTTGCTGCAGGTGGCGAGCACTGGCCCGCCGCTGTTCACTTGCCACACGCCAGAATGATCCCACGCCCACGGGCCGCGCGTGGCTGCTGCAGCTCTCGCTTCGATCGCGTCTAGATCCGCTTCAGTCATCATCATCACGCTCGCCGAATGTGCGCTTCACAGGCTGCAGCTTTGGCTTCGATTCCGGATCTCCAATGTGCGACAGATGCAGATTGTTGTGATTGATGCCGATGCGAATGACTGTGCGCTCTGGCAATTCACCTCGAGATGGCACCTTCGCTTCGTATTCGAAATAACGCGCACCGCAGATCACACAGTAATCGTAGAGCGTGCCTGGACCGTAAGACGGCGCAGCTTCACCGCGCACGGACGGTCGCCATTGCTGGAACCTCACTCCGTCCGGTCGCTTCGCTTCCGTGAAGAATCCCATCGCTGTTGCCCTCCGTGAGAGTGAGCCCTGATGCAGAGCGCGGAGCCTCGACGCTCATCTCTGCATGAAGTTTTCTGGCCATGCCGTGCATCTCGCCATCTTGATAGCGCTTCATCTGCTTCGCCAGCCGCTCGACTTGCCCGCGATCGCGAAGGATCGTCTCGATCATGTCGTAGCCGCCCTCAGTGAGCACTTTGTCTTTGAGCGATGCATCGAGCGCATAGAGCAATTCTGAGAGATCGCCGCCATTCTCATCCAGCCGGCGCTTGATGAGAGTCATGCGCTTTGTGTCCAGCAGCGAGCGCTCCTTGTGATGGATCGCCACCCAGTAAGCGAACACGATATCGATCTGCGCATCTCGCTGCGATCTCTTCGTCGCCAGCGCCGTGCTGAGATCAGCGAAATAGCCATCGATCCGTGATCTCACAAGAGCATAGCTGGAGCGCGCAGCAGCCACGCCGTTCTGCACTGGCAGAACGGCAATGTCTTTAGCTTTTGATCTTCTGTTAGTGTCTTTGTTAGTGTTAGTGTGGGCCGTTTTGTCGCTCGGATGTCGCTCGGATGTCGCTTCTCTGTCGCGCGACCGTCGCTCAGCGATCGCCAATTTGTCGCGCTCTTTTTTAGCGACTTTCGCCTGCTGCTTGGCCATCTGCATCGCGATAAGCGGCATCTGTCGCTCTTCCCAACCTGTTATCTGATCGCCAGTTACGAACAGGTCGCGGAAGCTGCGCGCGTACATTCCTGGCTCGCCGCGCCAGCCAGCCCATTCCTCGATCGTGTCATCATCGATGCCGCTCAGATCGCCAGAGGGTCTGTGCTCA
>JBAQZF010000093.1:0-2467 GCA_049790715.1 Saccharimonadales bacterium (SeqCode)
TGTCGGTGCTGATGAAGGCTCTGCCCGACAAGCCGGCTGCTCGCAGCAAGCGCAAAAAGCCAGCAAAATCCAGGGGCCGCGCCAAGAAAACCGCGCCCGCCAAACAGAGGAAAAGCTCATGAAATCGGTTACGCGCGGCCACCTGAAAGCCGGACTGGACTCAGTGCGCGGCGCTAAATTGCGTAGTTTCTGGACGATGCTAGGCGTCATCATCGGCGTCACGTCGGTTATTACCATCGTCGGTATCGGCGAAGGCGTCAAGCAACAAGTCAGCGGCCAGATCCATCACCTCAGCAAAGATCTCATCACCGTTCGCCCAGATCAAGTGCGGCCTGGCGGCGGCTCTGGCACTGACGCTACCCTGCTCTCCAGCCTAAACATCAATAGTTCTCTGAGCGACAAAGACATCACCACTGTGGCGCGTACCAAAGGCGTAGCGGCCACTGCGCCATTGACAATCGTGGCCGGCCAGGTGCGCGGCGGCGATAGCGGCGCTTATAACGATGGTTTCGTGATCGGTACTACCAGTAGTCTTCCCAGTTTGCTCAATCAGTCGGTGGCCTACGGTGCTTTTTTGAGTGATGACGATGTCGGTAGCGACGTGGCGGTGCTTGGCTCGCACGCCGCCACTGAGCTTTTTAATGAAAACGTGCCGTTGGGTCGCAGTTTTACGATTCATGGCCAGCAGTTCATCGTGCGCGGTATTTTTAATGATTTCAATGACGCGCCGCTCAGCCAGGGCGCTGATTTCAACAATGCCATTTTTATACCCAACGACGTAGCTGGCATGCTGACGAATCACGCCGCTCCGATCTATCAAATTCTGGCCCGGCCGACTGACACCAGGCACGCGGCCGCCACAGCCGCCAACATCCAAAAAGCCCTCGACAAAGCTCATGGCGGCCAGAGCAACCTCAGCGTGCTGGAGGGGAATCAAAATTTGGCGGCCAGTAATTACATCCTGGATCTGCTAACGCGGTTAATCGCTGGCGTGGCGGCCATATCGCTGCTGGTCGGCGGCATCGGCATCATGAATGTCATGCTGGTGTCGGTAGCCGAACGTATCCACGAAATCGGCATCCGCAAAGCCGTCGGCGCCACCGATCGCCAGATTCTCAGCCAGTTTATGATCGAAGCCAGTGTGCTCACTCTGAGCGGCGGCATCATCGGCATCGGCCTGGCTTTTCTGATCGATCTCGGGCTCAGGTTGGCCACGCATCTGCAGCCAGTCATCAGCTGGCAAGTCGTGGCCCTGGCAACCGGCGTGTCACTGCTGGTCGGCATCGTCTTCGGCTCATTCCCCGCCTTCAAAGCCGCCCGCAAAGCCCCCATCGACGCCTTGCGCAGCGAATAGCTCATTTGGAGGAGGAACAGGTCTCAGCTCTTCTTTTAAGTATCGATTTCGCTGCGCCAGTCTTTATCTAAAAGGCTTTCGGGCTGCAACTGGAGGGTGCCGTTTTTGACGAGCATATCAAAAAGATGGGCATCTGCTCGGTGAAGATATTCTTTTTGGAAATTCCTTGTCGGAAGCTGATTACTAAACGCAGCACACAGATTATGCGCGGCATCCCGCGGAATCGATCTGATGGTCGCGCACGCGACTACGCCGTAGTATTTCACTTTACTGAAACGATCCGGCAGCAAAGTCTTGATTTGTTCGCTAAACGTAGGCGTAGAGAAGTTTGATGGTAGTTCTTGATTCATTGATTATTATCTTACACCGAATGTGTTTTTTAAACACAAGCGTGCTCAATAGTAATTGCAATGGTAAGAAGCGTGGCCTAAGTTCTAAAAAAGCTCACGATGGCAGCCAGGCTGACGGTGGTCATGAGGACGACGACGGCCCAGCCGATGACTTTGGTCAGTGGTTTGTTGGTCCAGCGGCCCATGATCTGACGGTTGCTGCTGATGAGCACGATGAGCAGCAGGATGATCGGGGCGACCAGAGCGTTGCCGATGGCGGCGTAGATCAGGGCTTTGATGGGGTCGATGCCGAGGAAATTGATGCCCAGGCCGACAAACATGGAAATGATGATGACGCCGTAAAAAGCGTAGGAGGCTTTGCCGAGCGTGCGGTACAGGCCTTCGCGCCAGCGGAAACTTTCGGCCAAGGCGTAGCTGCTGGAACCGGCCAAGACGGGGATGGCCAGCAAGCCAGTGCCGATGATGCCGATGGCGAACAGGAAGTACGTGGCGTTGCCGGCAAAGGGTCGCAAGGCTTCGGCGGCTTGGGCGGCGCTGGTGATGTTGGTAATGCCATGTGGAAACAGGATGCTGCCGCAGGCGGCGATGATGAAAAACATCACTAGATTAGACAAAAACATCCCTGACCAGACGTCGATGCGCATGCTTTTGACATCGGCGTTGGCAGTCGCGCCTCGGCGGTCGTGGAGAGTGGTTTTGCCCTGCAGGATTTGCTCCTCGACTTCTTGGGAGGTTTGCCAAAAAAACAGATACGGCGAGATGG
>JBAQZF010000094.1:0-3608 GCA_049790715.1 Saccharimonadales bacterium (SeqCode)
AATATGATGCGCGTACAAGCGGATAATGCCCAGGTGAAAGTCCTCGTCAAAAGCCATCGGATAGCGGCCGCTCAAGGCGATCCAGGCAGCTTGCGCGACCAGCAGCCCCACGACGCCCCAAAAAAACCAAGAGCTAGCTACAAACGAGATAAAGCGAGTGGTAAACGTGGCTTTTTTAGGCATAACGATGTTGTAACTGTTCATTATATAGCTTCACGCCGGACTGGCCACTATTTTTTAGAGCCAACTTGCGCGAGCCCGTCAGGCAGCCCTCTTTAACGAACGCCAACTATAGGCTACTATTATGGTTATGATACATCGCGTCACCTGGCGTCAAGCAGCCGCCGTCACCGTTCTGACCGCCACCATCGCGACTTTTACTTATTACTTCGCCCATCATCCAGAAGTCGGCCATCAGCTGCGCCACACCTCGCCAGACGTCATCGGCGTCATCTTGGCGCTCTATCTGATAAGTGTCGGCGTGCTGGCACTGATCAATCATGCTACGGTCAAGCTGTGCGATATCAGTCTGGCCAGAGGCGAGAGCCTGCTGCTGACGGCTTACGCGGCGGTGATTAACTTCTTTGGGCCTTTGCAGAGCGGGCCAGCCTTTCGAGCGGTCTACCTCAAGAAAAAGCATCATGTCAATCTCAAAAACTACGGTCTCGCCACGCTGATGTACTACTTCTTTTTTGGCGGTTTCAGCGGGCTATTACTTCTTTCGGGACTACTCAAAGGATGGCTGATACTCCTAGTGCTCGTCGGCCTGATGGTGATGCTCGTCATCTGGAAAAGTCAGCGTTTTGGAGCCAAGCTGAAGCAGCTCAATCTCGGCAATTGGTATTATCTGGCGCTGGCTACGCTGCTACAAGTGCTGCTGATGACGCTGATTTACTACGTGGAGCTTCGAAGCGTGGCGCCAGGCACTGGCTTCTCGCAAGCGGTTATTTATACCGGAGCGGCCAATCTAGCCCTGTTCGTGTCGCTGACTCCGGGCGCTATCGGTTTTCGCGAGTCATTTTTGCTGTTTTCCCAAAACCTGCACCATATCAACAGTACCACCATCGTGGCCGCTAACATCTTAGACCGCGCCATGTATCTCGTGCTACTCCTGATTCTGACCGTCTTCATCTTTGGCACTCACGCCAAAAAACGACTGGCTACTTCCGCGTCGGACTGACGCTAAACGTGCCCTGGACTTCGTCCTGAAAGTGATCGTGGAAGCGGAAATTACCAGCTTGCACCAGCGTCACGCTCAGACTCTGGCCGCGGTCCAGCAATCGCTCCGTCACGCCGTCATAGGCCACGTGGTTTTCATGCGGGCCAAAGGCCACCTCCCGCTCAATATAATCGAGATTAGTGATAGTCAGATGATCGCACAGCTTGGCCGACGTATGCGCCGGCCGCGCTCTATTGTCTTTGATGGTTACCGTATACGAGTCATAGCTGGCCACGTCGCACACGCGCTGGCCATTAGCTAACTTGGCGCTCTGCGTATGCGTCACCCAAATCGCCCCCGCGATCGTAGCCGCCATCAGCCCCACAACAGCGACAGATACCACAACAATCTTTGCCGATGTATGAAGCGTAAGCATGCTTACTAAATTGTATCATCAAGCCTTAGACCTGATATACCGACGGTAGGCCAAGAACAAGACAAGATGTACTGTTTCATTTTGTTGGAAATCATCAGCTCATACTACGTCAGCTCGTACTGAGAGTGCTATAGTAGAAGAAGCATGAGGGGTTTGATTGTTGGAGGGTGAGGCGTGAATAAACAGCGTAGAGTGGCGTTTATCGGTGGGGCAATTTTGTGGCTCATCGGTATCTTGGCGTTTTATTTGCGTAAGAGCAATTTCGCGGTGCTGAATCCTATGGGAGAAGTAGCCGCCAAAGAGCGAAATCTACTGATTTTTACGGTCTTGCTGGGATTGCTGGTGGTGGTGCCGGTGTTTATCATGACGTTTACGATCGCCTGGAAGTACCGCGAAGGGAATACCAAAGCCAACTATAAACCGGACTGGGATCACAACCTGGCCGCCGAGACGCTGTGGTGGGGTATCCCGAGCACCATCATCGTGCTATTGTCGGTCATCACCTGGAACAGCAGCCACGCGCTGGATCCGCACAAGCCTCTGAGCGCCGCGGCCCCGCCGATGACCATTCAGGTGGTAGCCCTGAACTGGAAGTGGTTGTTTATCTATCCGCGGCAAGGCGTCGCCAGCGTCAATGAAGTACACCTGCCCGTCAACCAGCCAGTGACATTTGAGATTACCGCCGACGCGCCGATGAACTCCTTTTGGATTCCGCAGCTCGGCGGCCAGATCTACGCCATGCCCGGCATGTCCACGCGCCTCAATCTCATGGCCACCAAAGCAGGCGCGTACAAGGGCTCGTCGGCCAATCTGAGCGGTAAAGGCTTTGCCGGCATGAAGTTTACGGCCATCGCCAGCTCCCAGACCGATCTCAAGCTGTGGCTGGCCAGCGCTCAGCGCTCCAGCTCGGCCTTAGACGCGGCGGCCTACCATCGTTTGGCTCAACCAAGTGAAAACAACAAACCAACGCTGTATTCATCAGCCGAATCAGCACTGTATGATAGGGTAGTGATGAAATATATGGTACCAGGAGCTCATGATGATTGAGCTTCTTGGCGACGTTTTAGGCAGGCTCAATTGGCACGCCCTCAACAACGGCCCGATCGTCCTGGGGGGGCAATTGACTATGCTCATCGGCGGCCTGGGCGTTATCGGCTTGCTGACCTACAAAAAGCGCTGGCACTGGCTCTGGAAAGAGTGGCTCACCTCGCTGGATCCTAAAAAGATCGGCGTCATGTACATCATCGTCGCCCTAGTAATGCTGCTGCGCGGCGCCGTCGACGCCGGTATGATGCGCGCTCAACAGGCCGTATCGGTGGGTAGTTCGCATGGCTTTTTGACTGCTGATCACTTCCAGCAGATCTTTTCGGCCCATGGGACTATTATGATCTTTTTCGTAGCCATGGGACTGATGTTCGGTTTGATCAATCTGGTGGTGCCATTACAGATCGGCTCGCGCGACGTGGCCTTTCCGTTTTTGAATTCCGTTAGTTTCTGGCTGTTCGCGGCCGGTATGGTGCTGGTAAATCTGTCGCTGGCGGTGGGAGAGTTTTCGGCGGCTGGTTGGTTGGCTTATCCGCCGCTCAGCGAACTAGCTTACAGTCCTGGTGTAGGAGTGGACTACTGGATATGGTCGCTCCAGATTGCTGGAGTAGGCAGTCTGCTGTCGGGCGTTAATTTCTTGGTGACGATTTTGCGGATGCGCTGTCCAGGCATGAGTCTGATGAAAATGCCGATGTTCTGCTGGAGCGTACTGTGTACGACGGTCTTGATCATCTTCGCTTTTCCCATTTTGACTGCTACCTTGGCTATGCTGGCCCTGGATCGTACGCTGGGCATGCACTTCTTTACGGCAGGGGGAGGCGGCAACGCCATGATGTACGTTAATCTGATCTGGGCGTGGGGTCATCCGGAAGTTTACATCTTGATTTTGCCGGCGTTTGGTATTTTTTCGGAGGTGGTGGCCACCTTTTCGCGCAAACGGTTGTTCGGCTACGTGTCGATGGTCTGGGC
>JBAQZF010000095.1:0-14875 GCA_049790715.1 Saccharimonadales bacterium (SeqCode)
GCTACTGTCGGCAGCAACCTGAGCGCCGGTACTGTTACCATCGACACCGGTACCCGAACTGGCGGCGGCACCGCGGCTATCAACATCGGCACCGCTAACGCCGCGGCTCTGACTATCGGTAACACGACGGGTGGCGACGCAGTGACGGTCAAAAGCGGCACCACCGGTACTACTCTGACATCGGCTGGTGGCTCCTCTAATACGGGGGTGCTTATCAAGCCGGTAAATGACACGACCGCTGCCCTGCAAATTCAGAATGCCGCTGGCACGAATCTGGTCAATGCCGACACCACCAATCTGAAAGTGGCGGTGACGGGCGACGCCAACATCGGTACCCGTTTCGGCAACCGGCTGTTTTCGGATGATTTTGAGAGTGGTAACTTTGGGCTTTGGGGCAGCGGTACGCTTGGCAGCGGCACTGTTACGGCTGATAGCACGACGGTACATGACGGTAAGTACGCGGCTAAACTGAACCCTGCTGGCAGCCAGGCTGCCGCTGATACTCCCTTGGCATCTAGCACGACGGTATATGAGAGGGCGTGGGTAAATGTCACCAGCCAATCGTCGACGAACGCTCTCTTGCTGCAGCTCTTTGGGGCTAGTGACTCCTGGTCCGTAGATCGTGTCGGCAGCGCGGCGCACCTCTTTAATAATGGTGCTGACGTAGGCTCCGGTGGTTCATTTACCACTAATACCTGGCACTTAATCGAGGTGAGCATTACGACTGCCGCTGGTAGTAGCGGTACTAGTCGAGTCTGGCTGGACGGCACGCTTGTTATCTCCCTTGTGTCTCAGACTAACGTAGGCCCTATTACTGGCGCGCAAATAGGCGATGACAGTACATCTGGAACATTTACGGCTTATATTGATGATTTCGCGGCTGATACCGTCACGACTGGTACGGCCTCGTCTCTCGGCGTTGACGACTCCTTGCACGTTGGTGGTGGCACTAGTTTTGGCGGCTCGGTCCTGGTACAGCCGACCTCTAACTCTCCGGTTGGATTCCAGGTGCAAAACGCGGCGGGGACGGATATCTTTGACGTCGATACGGCTAACGCCAAGATTGGTACGGCCAACAGGAGTCTTGCCAGCACTAACTCCTCGGCGCTGACTATCAAGTCGGGTGATGTGACTGGCGCGACTTCAAACTCCGGCGCGGTGACCATTGATTCTGGTACGGCTACCGGCACCGCCGGCAATATTTCTATAGGTACGGGAGCTTACGCGCACAATATCACGATCGGTAACACCACTGGTAGCAGCACGCTAACCCTGCAGGCTGGCGCCGGCAATATCGTGCTGGGGGCATCAACCTTGCAGCGTGTCGCCGCTGGCACGACGACGCTTGATCTGAAAGACGCCAGCAACACTACCCTGTCAGTATCTAACTCTGGCGGCGGCGTGGCTTCCATATCGATCGAAGCTGGCGGCTCCTACACTGGCGCTGGAGCCGTAACGCTCAGTTCGGGCGGAGCCACCGCGCTGGGGCTGGACACCGGCGGCGGAGCGGCGCTCAACATCGGCACCGCCAATGCCACGACCACCACGATCGGCAATACCAACAGTACCAATACGGTAGCACTGCAAGCAGGCTCCGTCGGCGTATCTGTCAAATCGACTTCGACCACCGCTTTCCTAGTGCAGAGCACCACCCCCACCGCGCTGTTTACGGCTGACACCTCTGGCATGATCGTCACCGTCAGTGGTACGACTACGACTTTTGGCGTGCTGGCTCTCACCAACACGCACTTCAGATCCACCCAGACCAATCCGCCGACTATCGGCACGCCCACCGCCTGCGCGACGTCTCCTACGGCTAGCATAACTGCCGGCTCTACTGACTCGGCGGGATCGTTCACTATTACCTCGGGCACAGGTACGCAGGTGACTGCTACTTGTCAGGCGGTCATCACCTTTAACAAAGCGTTCGCTACGGCTCCTAAGTCGATCATGGTAACTCCTACGAGCGCTGCCGCTGCCCCTAAACCTATAGCGGTAACCGCTACCGGCACCACTACATTCACTGTATTAATGACGGGTACGGTTACTGTTGCTAGTACAGCGTACAAGTATTACTACTGGGTGGTCGAGTAGGCGGGTTCTAGTATGTCTTAGGAGATAACTGCTTAGGGATAATCGGGCGGTTTGACGAGAGGACTGCCAGCTTTCGGAATGGGAATGGTTTTAGTTTGGGCTGGTTGAACGTATCCATCTCTGTAGACTTGATTGTTGAAGTGTAACTGGTCTAGGATAATTGCTGCGGCCCCAATAAGAACAGTGACGAGTGTCAGCCCCACGACTGCCAAGATAGAGTAAATGAGGAATTCATTGCGAAGAAATCTATTTTGCGTGTCTTTGTCTAGCTGGTTGAAAGATACGCTGCCTTCGTCGAGAATAGGAAATTGCGTGGGCGCTGAGTTAGGCATCGTATACTCCAGTAATTACGCCAGGATTGTTATCAGGTTGCTCGTCAACCTCCAAATCCCGCCCATAATACTGGAATAAATCAACACCACTAAATAACACGCCTTTGTTAAAGCTAACACTTGGACTTAATACTACGCCAGCAATCTTTATTGGTTTCTTAGGCTGGATGCTACCGTCAGGGTTTGGCTGGAATAAATCCCAGAATTTTACGCGTGTCATAGGATTTTTGATTTTATCACCTGAGCGCATTATATCATATTGCTAGTGATTAGTATCAAGCGTTTTGCTCGTGTCTGGGGCGTAGAAGCGGTGCATTTTTTATACATTACTCACTGTTAATGATATGATAAAGACGTAAGCTATCTAATACAAAATCGTTTGAAAAAGATCAAAAAATCAGCAAAAATATCTGCTCGTTCTACGGCTACGGCTCGGCATGGTGCCGCGAAGCGCCGTCTGAGGCGTAATCGGCCGCTGCATCATCGGTTGTTTTTGCATCCGGCTAGTTTGTTGCTGCTGCTGTGCGTGGGTGTGTTGCTAGGCGGTCTGACCTTTCGCACCGCGGCTGACACTATCGTGGTGACCGGTAAAGTGCTGGCTCCTCTGCCACCTACGGCAGCGACGCTTGATTCACCGGCTGATCAGACACATTTTACCAGTCGGCCGATCACTGTGACCGGTACTTGTCCGGAAAATACTTACGTCAAACTGCTGCGCAATGGCAATCTCAGCGGCGTGGCTATCTGTGGCGGCGGTGTGACGACTTACGCTATTCAGACTGATCTATCGCTGGGCACTAACGTGCTGGTGGCTCAGGTGTACAACGTCACTGATCAGCCGGGGCCGCCTTCGACGTCGATAACGGTGTTTTATGATACGCCGCCACAGCCGCCTCCTCCGGTTCCGAATCCTCCTCCGGTCGATCTGATTGTGACCTCTCAGGATAACACTGCGTTTAGGAAAGGTGACATTACGCTCGTTAGTCCTTACGTGACCGAGAGGGGCTGGGCGCCGCCTTATTCGCGGGTGGTTGTTACCTTTCACTCTGCTCCATTAACCTGCGCGACGTATGCCGATGGTAATGGCAACTGGAGTTGCACGCTTGATCAGGCGCTGTCGCCTGGTCAGCATACGGTCTTTGTGGTCGCTACGACGCCCGATGGCACTGTTTTGCGCTTCCCGAGCTTTTACATCTACGTTTCTAATGCCATTGCTTCTTTGGGCCATATCAATGCCGCGTCTCCCTCTTTTCTTATTACCTCTGATTTTCAGTATCAGCCGCGTCTTTCGGGTAAGGCTTTTAGCCTGAGTCTTGGTTTGAGTGGTGGAGCCAGCCCCTACGCTGTGACTGTGCAGTGGGGTGATGGCAGCAGTTCGACGGTGGCGCGTGGCGATCGCTCGCGGTTTTCGCTGGAGCATACGTATAGGCTGTCGCAGCGCGGTTTACAGGTGTATATCGTCAAGGTTCAAGCGGTGGACGGCGAGGGTTTGGCGGCATTTTTGGATATTGCTCAGATAGTGCGCGGCCAGGGGTCATTATCGGGGGCGCCGCTGGTTACTGATACGACTGGTTCGGGTTCGACGCCGTTTTCACAGCTTAAGCAGTGGGTGTGGTTCGCTTGGCCGGTGTATGGCGTGACGGTGCTGATGGTCTTTAGTTTTTGGCTGGGCGAGCGGCAGGAGCTCCTCAATCTTACTCGTCACAAGCGACCTCGACGGGCCTAAGGTCTAAGATCGGTTAGGGGCTAGATGACGCGCCGGTAGATGATTTTTGGAGTTTGTTGATCTGATCCAGGGCTTGTTGCAGCTGGGCTTTGATGGTTGCCTGCTCGTCTTTGAGCTGCTGGATTTGGCCGTTGGTGTCGGTGCGTAATTGTTGGATCTGGCCATCAAGCTGCTTTTTGTAGGCTTCGAATTGTTGCTGGAGGATGGCGGCTTTGGCGGTAAAATCATCGGTTAATTGCTGTTGGTAGCGCTGGAATTGGTCTTGATTGAACTGTAGCGTGGCGGGCAGACGCGCCCAGTTTAGCGAAGTGGCTAGCAGCTGATTGATCTGGGTTTGGGCGGTCGTTTGGGCGTTGGCTATGGTGCTGACATTGGTTTTTAAGTGCTCGACACCGGTGTTCAGCTGATCAATCTGAGCCTGAGTGGTGGTTACTGCTTGCTGGGTTTGGGCGATGGATTGCTGTAGATTGTGGCCTAGATCGATATTGGATTGCGCCTGGGAGCGTAATTGCTGCCGCATGGTGATTTGCGTGGTGTAGATGTCTGACAGGCTGTCTTGGGCATCGTCGGTGCTGTCGTTGAAGCCTGCCAGATCGACTGCCGTTTGGGGCTGGGCCGCTATGACGCCGCTGATGGCTTGGTGCAGCTGAGCGGTGAGTAGTTGGATACCATCTTGGATCTGTTGTTTGGTGGCTATTTGGTCGTCTTGGAGGGCTTCGATGAGCTGTTGTAATCGCGTGCGGTCGGCGTTGGTTTCGCTGCTGGCAGGCGTAATGCTCGGAGACGCGCTGGCCGCTGAAAAGCCGCGGCTGGTCGCGGCGGCGGTTTGGATAGGATGGGAGTTGGTGGCGGTTTCTTTTGGCGTGTCTAGGAGTTTGAGTTTGTTTTGGAGTAGGGTGATTTGGTTGCTGCGGGCGATGAGATTGAGTTGGAGATTGGTCTGGGCTCCGATGCCGATTGTCCGAGCGTCACCGAGCTGTTGCTGCAAGGCGGCGGCATTTTGGCTTATCAGGGCGGTGATGCGCTGGGCGGTGGTGGTAAATGGCGCTTGGGCAGCCGGAGCTAGCCGACTGAGCTGGTCTCGCAAGCCGGTGGCAGCCTGGCTTTGTCCGGCTTGAGCGGTACGCAGCGCGGCCAGGAAGCTGGTTTGCAATCCGGCGCTGTTTTGGACGTAATCCTTTAGTTTTATTTGGGCTGCGGCGCCACTAGTGAGAGCGGTTTTGACAGCGAATTGCAGCTGGCTAACTTGGCTGGCAACCGCGCCATGGGTGGGGCCAAGCGCGGCGATCTGGCTGTTGAACTGATTTTGTATGGTTGCTAGTTGCTGGCCGATATCTGGTACCAGCGTGTTTGGATCGGTGGCGCTGTTGGCAGTGATGATGAGCTTTTGCTGTAGTTGGCTCATCTGTTGTTCGGTCGTTTGCCGGATGAGATCTACCCTGCTCTGAGTCAGCGGTGTTATGAGGGGCGTGGTCATGCTGGTGACTGAATCGAGCGCCGTTTGCGCTTTTGCCTGAGTGGTTTCGAGAGCCTGGAGGTCTGTGATCTGCTGGGCAAAATCGGCTTCGACGGCCACGACTTGGCCATTGGTCCAGCCGGGCGGCAGGGCTAGATAGGCGACATTGGAGCGGACGGCTTTGAGCACCTCTAGTTGGACGCGCTTCATGAGGGCGACATTGCGGGCTACCGCGGTATCGGTCAGTTGGAGCATGTCGGCGTAGAGCTGCTTGGTGCTGTCGTCGCCATCGCTATCGATCAGTGGTTTCCAGGCGTCATACATGACGCGGCGTACTGGACTTAGGTCGTTGGGATCGATGTAGCGCAGGTCTTTTATGACGCCGGGTGTCATGTTGAGGCCATAGATGAGCGGCATGATGTAGGCGCGGTTGGCGGCGTCGCGTGGCAGCGGCATGCCGGCTTTGTAGTTGGCGAGATAGGCCTGGACGGCTTGCTTTTGCTCGGGTGTCGGGAGGGCTACTTTGTTGAAGATGGCTACTTTGCGCAATTCGTCGAAGTTGATGCTGGCTACGAAGCGATCGGCGCCATGCGGATCGTACTGCCTGACGAGGTCGTAATTGATGGCGTAGACGACGGTAGCCGGCAGCTGGCCGCTTTTGACCATACCGCGTAGGGTGTCGAGCAATTGGCGGTTGGAGGTGGCGCTGGCTAATAATTTGGTTAGTTCGCTACGGGTCAAGAAGCCTTGGCTGACTAGTTGGGCGAGCTGGTCGCTATCCCGCGTGGTGACTGGCGCGGCGCGTAGGGCGTCCTGGAGGGTGGCAATGCTGGTCTGCAGAACGCTAGTGGCTTGCAGGACGGTAGCCTGGGCCTCAGAGGGAGCTGATAATCGTAGCTCGACGAGCATCTCGTAGACTTTGGTAGTTCGTTTGAGGTCGTCGCTGAATGCTTGATCGGGGACTTTGGCGGAGCTGTCTTCATTGATGTTTTGGCTGAGATTGGTGATGTAGGTGGCGGTGGTGTGAATGTAGTCGGTGAGCAAATCCTGCATCGTCTGGGTGTCGACGATCTGAGCGTTTTGGGATTCGTTTGGTATCTGTTTGGCGAGCAGAGTTGCTTCCTGGACACGCTCGGCGGCGTAGGCGGCCTGCTGATTGGTTTTGGCATCGCTGCCAAATGTCAGGAGGGTTTTGACGCGTTCGCCGGTCAGCTTGATGGTATAGCCAGGGCTGTTGGGCCCATTGGCTTTGACGGCCATGCCCCAGACTAGTATGAGTAGGAGCACCAGCACGCCGACGCTGTACCAGATCCAGTAATGCGGCCGAATGTAGTCGGTAGCTACCGGGCCTCCGTCAAATAGATAGGAGCCATGACTATCAGTATGGCCGGCGTGTTTCGCCAGATGTTTTCGCGCCCTTTTGGTTTTGACCATCCCCATCCCCGATGTTGTAAATTATGTAGCCATCTTTAGCATAAGCACCGCAGGTGGATTTATCAACCGTAAATAGGCTGTTTTGGCGGTGATTTTCGATTCTTTTTAAGAAGTATTTAATGAATGATGTGTTGCTGGTGCTGCGTGGGGCTTAGGGTTGGTGGGTGCCAGCGTCTATCGTCGCGTGTCCGGAGTTTATTTTTGGTCGTAGGCTTGCTGGAGGGCTGCGATGTCGATTTTTTTCATCTTCATCATGGCTTGAGTGACGCGGCCGGACTTCTCGGGGTCGGGATCGCTCATCAACTTGCCTAAAATGTCTGGAATAATTTGCCAGGACACGCCGAATTTATCTTTTAGCCAGCCGCACTGCTCAGCCGCTGGATCGGCTGATAGTTTGCTCCACAGCTCATCAACTTCTTCTTGGGTTTCACAGCTCACGTAGAGCGATATCGACGGGTTAAAGCGAAACAGCGGCCCGCCATCTAGCGCCATGAAGCGCTGGCCTTCCAGCTCAAAGACGGCGGTCAGGATTTTGCCTTCGAAGCCTTTCATGGGTCCCTCCAGTGGCCCGTCGGGATAGCGTTTGATGCTGACTATTTTGGAATGCTTGAAGATAGACACGTAAAAATTGATAGCTTCTTCGGCGCTAGTGTCGAACCATAGAAACGGGGTGATTTTTTGCATGTCGGGCTAGCCTTTTTTCTTGTCGGCGCTAGATTTCATGCTGATGATCGAAAACAGGCCGTAGAGCGCGGCCAGACCGACGAGCGAATAGATGATGCGGGCCACGTCGTCGCTAAAAACCTTGCCGATTAGATTGTAGTCAAAAAATCCGATCAGCGCCCAGTTGAGGCCGCCGATGACTAGCAGCGTGTAAGCTGTTTTGCTGAAGGCGTTCATTTTCATGGTATGTGCTCCTATTTATTACCATTAGCATAGCGCTCTTTTTGTAATTATCAATGGATTTTAGGCTGCGCGGGCGGAGTTAATATTTGAGCAACCTGTTAGATTAAATAACTCATATTATCTTTTGTCAGTCGTGCCGTTTGTGGTTACACTGAAAAAACTAACTAAGATATTACTAAGGAGGATCGGTATGGGTTTAACTGACGACATCAAAGATAAAGCGGACGATCTCAAAGATAAGGCTAGTGACGCGGTTGGTGATTTGAAAGACAAGGCCGAAGATCTGGGCGACAAAGCCAAGGACAAAGCTGATGATAGTCAGGATGATAACGAAGAGTAGGGTTCGCGCTACTCTACTACGTCAGGATAGTATTTAGGAGAATTCAACTTCGAATACGTCGGTTGTTCTGGGGACTGTGGTGGTATCGAAACGGTGCCATATAGGGCCGCGAAGATTAAAAGACGCGAATATAACGTGATCGCCTGTGTCTAGGTCTGCGGTATACAGAACGGGCCTGATTATGAGTGGATCAGTCTCGCTTTCCTCGATTAGAGATCTGTTTAATATGCGCGCGTAGGCTCCTCGTCTCTGGTACAGTACTTTGACTACGTCCGGCCCTGATTCGGCAATGAGGACCTCCCCTGCGCCCGCGGTAGTAGTATGTATGCTGATGGCATCGACGGCACCTACCGATCTGTTATCGGTATGGAGCGTGCCCTTTCCGGGCTCTTTGTTGGGCTCGAGGCGTGGTAATTGCGTGCCATCTTGGACGTTGAAGTGTCTAGCTCGTAGGTGAGCGGCTACCGTATCGTAGAGATACGCGTTGCCAACTTCTCGTAGGTCGGCGAAACCAGCCGCTCGTACTATGAAGCTTGGCAATCTACTGGCTACAACGTCATCTAAGGCCGCCGTAAATTCAGCTTTTCGCCGTACTTCTAGTATGGGCAGCGTGGTTACGGGGGTTAGTTCAGTGGAAAAAGGGCTTGAATCTGTGGCTAACATAAATATATAATATCATAAAAATTATAATATATAAAGGGGTGACTTGGCTGAGTGGCCTGTCGCGCCAGTACGTCCGCGCGGAAACTTATTTTAATAGCGTGCTGGTGGGATGGTGGCGGGCGCGAATGGTAATGGTTGGGCGCACGATGAGTTGTTTGGTTTGTCGGCGAATCGGTCGCTAATCCAGCTGATGACTTGGGTGGCGCTGGCGGCGGGTATTTTTTGGTGGCTGGCTTTGTCGAGCCACAGTGAGGCTAGATTTGAATTGGCTCGGCAGGCGGTTTGGATGTACAGAGCGGTGGTGTTGGGCAGGACGACTTTGTCGGTTTTGCTTTCGATGACCAGCAGTGGCTGTGTCGGTGCTAGCAGCGGCGCGGATTGCTGCTGGGCCATGGCTCGCCAGGCGGGTACGTCTATGGGGTTGGCCGAGAAGAATTTTTGGCCGAGGACGGTGCGGATTAGACCGGCGATGGTGGCCTGGGCGATGCAGTGATCGGCGATTTTCTGGTAGTTGTTTTGGCCGATGGTGGTTAGTATGTCGGTGGTTTTTAGGTCGGTGTTGGCTGTCGGCCAGGAGGTGGTGATCAGCGGGCCAATGATCCAATCGGCGGCAGTGCCATACTGCTCGCCCAGCAGTGGCAACAGTTCGGCGGCTGGCGCCGAGGCTACGGTGCCATCTAGACGTAGCTCTGGGGCGTAGGCCGCGGCTTGACTGGCGCTAAACAGCGCTGAATTGCCGCCCTGGGAGTGTCCCCAGATGGTGAAGTTGCTGCCAGCATGAGCTTGCGGCAGATCGCGGGCGGCCTGGACGCTGTTGAGCACATCGTGGGCTTCATCACCGCCGACTAAGTAGCCTTGGGTGCCTGGAGTGCCGAAGCCGGCGTAATCGGTCGCGGTGACTACCCAGCCCTTTCGCAGCATGCTGCTGACCCAGGCGATATTGCTGACTGGGTCGGTGGTGCGTGATGGCGCGCAGGAATCGCCCAGGCCAAGCGTGCCATGAGCCCAGGCGACGACTGGTCGCGGTAAACCAGCATTGGTGTTGTTTGGGATAAATACCATGCCTGACGAAAAAGCATAACTACCATCTGATCGTTGCGTGCGATACAACATTCTGAGGCCGCTGCCACCAGCGACGTTTACTCCTAATGGTTCTTGCCGAACTACTTGGCCAAGCTGCCCTTTGAGCGTCAGACCTCGGGTGTCGTAAAACGGCTGGAGTTTGGACTGGTGCCTCGCTGAGCGGACTTCCGCGCAGACTGTCCAGGCAGTAATCAGGATTATGATAATCAAAAGGCCAATCAGGAAGTGTTTCAGATGTCGATGCCGCTCAAAAAAACGTTTAGGTTCTTTGCTTCTTGTTTTGCTGGTCATGGGCTGATTTTAGCACACAATGCTTTTGCTTGGCCTTTGTAATGGTAAGGGGCAAAGGCTTGCTAAGCGCTGTTATTGTTTACTATGTGGGGTTTAGCTGCGCGCCAAGTACCTGATCACCCGAATAGCTTAACTGAAATCGCGGCTGCTGCCTATTGTTGGGATATTACTGCGCGGGTGTGGCGGTCGGCGATGAATCGGCTCCGCCTCCGCCGAAACGTGGATTGAGCAGGATACGGCTGGCGTTGCTGCCACCAGCGATGACGGCTACGGTGTCGCCGACTTGTATGTCACCAATCGAGCCGGCCTGCCGATTATTGGTCACGACCGTATTGGCTGTGATGGCTAGCGTCGTGCTGGTGTCGTTTTGATCTTTGATAGTGATGCTGGTGGAGCTGACGGCGGTGACGGCGCCAAAAGTCGGACGTTGGCCATTAAAGCCGCCCCGCCTGCCGCCGAAACCACCATTTTGGGCTTTAGCGCCGGAGCGGTTTTGGGCGGATTTTGGTTGGTGGCTTTTTTGATAGCGCGTGCCGCCAAAGAAACTCAAGACTATCAGTAGCAGGCCACAGGCGATAAGTATCGGAATAGTTTTGGCGGTCTTTTTCTGCTGTGCCGCGAGCAGGGCGTGGTGTTCTTCGCCGGTGATATTTTCGGTCATGATCTAGGCCTCTACTAGCTTTCCGTCTCGCAATTGAAACGTTATATCTGTCTGACCGGCGATCGCTAGATCGTGCGTAACGGTGACGATGGTGGTGTGCTCGGTGCGAGCCAGGTCGTGCAGCAAGTCAAAAATCATTTTGCCGGTTTGACTGTCTAGATTGCCGGTCGGTTCGTCGGCCAGGATGAGCTGGGGTTTGTTGGCTAGCGCCCGGGCGATGGCTACGCGCTGCTGTTCGCCGCCGCTTAATCGTCCGGGCTTCCGCTTTTGTTTATCATCTGTTAGGCCGACTTGGTCGAGCAGTTGTTTGGCGCGTTGCAGCCGCTTGGTTTTGGGGACTTTGGCAAACTCCATGGGTAGTATGACGTTTTCTAGGGCGGTCAGGTTTGGCACGAGATTGTACCCCTGAAACACGAAGCCGATCTTGCCGCCGCGGTAAGCGATCAAGGCGTGATCGTGCAGTTTGGTGATGTCTTCTTTACCGACGGTGATGGTGCCGCTAGTCGGTTTGTCGAGGGCGCCGAGCAGACTCAGCAAGGTGCTCTTGCCGCTGCCGCTCTTGCCGATAATCGAGGCGAATTGCCCGTCGGCCACGCTAAAACTAACGCCATCCACTGCCGCGACCTGTACGTCGCCAGACTTAAATATCTTTTTTAGATCAGTAACTTGCAACATATTATTCTACCCTCATTACTTCTGCTGGTCTTACTTTGCTAATTAATAGCGCTGGAAGCGCGCTGCCTATAATGGCGATAATCATCGCCGCGCTGAAACCGTAGCCCAGGATGCTCCAGCCAGCAGACGCTTGGATGTCGCGCACGTTGTTTACGCTGCTAGCGCCAAAGCCGCGGAAGCCGCGTCTACCGCCGGAAGGCCCACCACCCCCGAAGCCTCGCGTCGTTTGGGAGGAGTTGTTGGAGCTGTTGTTGACGAGGACTTTGGTGATCGGGCTGGCCGCCGCCGCGCCAATCACTAAGCCGACCACCATGCCCAGTAAGGTTAAGGTGATAGCTTCGCTTATAAACTGGAACATAATCTTGACGTTTGAGGCGCCGATGGCCTTCATGATGCCGATTTCGCGGCGGCGCTCCCTAACGATCATGATCATGATGAGCAGGATGATGACTGCTCCGGCAACTAGGGCGCCGATGAGGCTGTAAAGTGAAATGGTTTTGACGTTTTCAAGCGGCGCGATGGTTTGCTTGGCAGTTTCTTGATTGCTGACGACGTCGGCGGCGCTGCCGAGGGATGATTTGATAGCGCTGACGGCGGCGTCGAGATTGTCGATCGAATTGACCGTCACGATGGCGCTGGTCACGTCGCCGCTTTGAGTGGAAAGCCGCTGCAAGCTTGGCAGAGAAAACACCAAACCAGCATTGGAAAAGGTATTGCCGGTGTCGTAAATGCCAGCGACGGTTATGGTCTGGCCGTAGGCGGTGAACGTCGAGCCGACGCGCAAGTTATTTTTGCTTGCCAGGCTTTTGCCGACGAGCGCTTTGTCCTCATCTTTGCTGGCGTCTAGCGCTTGGCCGCTGGTGAAGGTCAGGCTGTTGCCGCCGTATACGGAAGCGCTGGTCGTGTCGTTGGTGCCGGTCGCGATAACTGGCGGCGTGAAAGTGCGAGTGATGTTGCCCCCAAACTGTTGCTGGCCACCGGCGCCATCTGGTGGTGTCGCGAATCCGACACCGGAATTCCTGCCCGCGCGGTTGCCGAGCGTGCCGGCGTCAATCGCTGACACTAGGTTGGTGCTGTCGCTAGTCAGGCGGTCGCTGAGCGTCTCGGTTACGTTCGTGACATTGGCTATGGCCGATACTTTTTTGAGCTGGGCCGTCGTCAATGGTTCGCCACCGCCTTGAAAACCCTGAACGCCGGCGGGCGAAACGGTGATGGTGTTACCTACCGAACTTTTTACGGACTGGATTTTATCGCTCACCGCTTGGCGGGCGACGAGCATGGCTAGTGTCAGCCCGATGCTGAGGCCGACTATAACCACGATGGAGACAGTGCGGATTTGATTGCGGAAGGCGTTGCGGATTCCTCTGGTTGCTACGTTCATGACATTCCTTTTTTACGGCTTAGATAGGCACACTGTAACGGTCAAACTTTAAAGTTAGCTTAAAGGCGCTCATGCCAGGCGTAGTTTTATGGTAAAGGTTGATCCTCGGCGCGGCGTGCTGCTAGCTGTAATGTCTCCATGCTGCTGTTCGATGATCTTGCGGGCGATCGCCAACCCCAAACCGTAGCCGTCGATATGATCTTTGGAGCGCGACCGGTCGGCTCTATAAAATCTGTCAAATACGTGTGGAAGATCAGAGGCGCTGATGCCCTGGCCCTCGTCGCGAACGGTCAGATAACCATAGCCTTCCTCGAGAGAGCCATCTAGGTAGATCGTGCTGTCGGCAGTGCTGTATTTGATGGCGTTATCCAGCAGGATCACGACCACTTGCGTTAGACTCCGCGCGTCACCCATGATCATGGCTTTTGGCACGCTGTCACGCACCGCGATACGCTTGGCTTGGGCCGGGTGGATGACTTGCTCCATTGCTTCGGCCGCTATTGCCTGCAGCGAGACCGGCCGCATGTCTAGGCGCGCGCCATCTTGGACGGCGAGACTCAGCAGGCCGTCGGACAGTTCTTTGAGTTTGGCGGTTTCTTCGATAGTGCTTCTGATGACGTCTTTGGCGCCGGCGAGCGTCAGGCTGGATTTGCGCAGCGCCACTTCATTGCTGGATTGCAGAGCGGTCAGAGGTGTTTTTAGCTCGTGCGAGGCGTCGCTTATGAAGCGATTTTGAGCTTCCATGGCTTCCTCGATGGGATCAAGCGTTCGCCTGGCCAGATAGTAGCTCAGAAAGCCGCCCGAAAACAGCGTCACCACGTTGAGCAAAAAGAGGCGGTCGCGGAGCGTGGCGCGGCCTTCTTCGACCCGCTGGCGAAAAAATTGCCGCGGATCAGCGAAATCTATCCCGCTCGAGGTATTGCTAAAAAATGATCGGGGAGGTATCTGTCTGCCGAGCTCGTGCGCCGAAGCCTTGTACAAAACCACGCTGAAACCGATGCTCATGAGCATGATAATCACCAGGTACGACAGTGCCAAACGAGCCGTCGTGGAGCGCAAAAATCGCAGCGCTTGATCGGACTTTTTCACTGACTGTCGCCTAGCTTGTAGCCGAAACCGCGGACGGTTTGGATGAGCCGCGCGCCCTTAAAGGGCTTATCGATCTTGGCCCGCAAATAAGTTATGAAGACTTCGACCGTATTTGGCAAAATGTCAGCGTCAAAATCCCAGACGTGGCTCATGATGTTGTTTTTGCTGAGCGTCCTGTTTTTGTTGCGCAGCAGGTATTCTAGCAGGGCGTATTCTTTCGTCGACAGCGGGATGATTTTGCCAGCCCGTTTGACTTCGTGGCTGATGGTATCGAGGATCAGGTTGTCGGCTTGGAGTACTTCGCCTAAAGTGTCAGGCGGGCGACGCAGCAAGGCTTTGACGCGCGCCAGCAACACTTCGAAAGAAAACGGTTTGGCCAGATAATCGTCAGCGCCAGTATTGAGGCCGCGCACGATGTCGCGGTTTTGATCTTTGGCGGTCAGCATCAAGATGGGTGTCGGCAGCGCGCGCTCGCGTATCTTGCGGCAGACTTCGAAGCCATCCATCGACGGCAGCATGACGTCTAAAATCAGCAAATCATACTCTTCGGCGGTGGCGTAATTAAGCCCGTCCTCGCCGTCATGCACCACGTCGACGGCGTAGCGCTCTTCCTCCAGACCTTCCTTGAGCGCCTGGGCGATTTTGTGCTCGTCTTCTACGACTAAAATTCTCATGACTACTCTAGTATACGAACTATATCTTTAAAATTTGCTTAAAACTTCCGGGCACTGCTCACACGTGTAC
>JBAQZF010000096.1:0-4513 GCA_049790715.1 Saccharimonadales bacterium (SeqCode)
GTGATAATCCTTACCCTCTATTGGCAAAGCGGTGCTAGATCCAAGGGGGCCGATTCCTCGAGAAACTGGTCCCGCTAACGCTGCTCCGGGTAATAAACTGGTGACTGGTGCTCCGCCTAGAATTACGAGTCTTGCGATAAGCGTCACGGCGAACAAGCCAACAAAGAACAAAATCATTTTTACTAAAGACTTATTCAAAATCATTGCTTACTCAATTTTATCGTACTTTTACTCATGACGAACCAGGCCCTGTCCAGTGCCAGGCTCCTGTCCAATAGTTGGTTGAAGTGTTGATACCACCTATCTTTAGGCCAGTGTCATGCGCGCCAAAGGTGTAAACTGTACTACCTTGGACGTGGTCAACTATTTCCACGTGCTCTGAGGTCGTAACTATATCGCCGGCTTGAGCGCTTGCTATGTCGATTTTTTTCCAGAACTCAGATCCTGCTCCCTGCATACTGCCACCATCTATCGACCATATGTACTTTTGATTAAACGCGTCATCCACTGCAATACTTACAAGACCGCTGCAGTCCAGCCCACATGGGCTGGGATTACCGCCTTTGCCCGCCGGGTCACCATTAGCCGGTCCACCGCTGGCCTGGTTATTAGGGGGATTGGAAGGGTCTGGACAGGATTGTTTGAATTTATCGTAACCCTGGTGTCCACCACCGTACTCGTAATATATACCTTCGTATTGCTTTGCTTCACATAATATTTTTGTAGTACCGGTAGCGTTCTGGCAGTCAGGGCTTCCGACGCAACTGGTGTCGGAAGCTCCGCTGATGCTGCTATTGGCTAGTTTTTTGAACATATCTATGCCTACGCTCCCGCGATCAGAACAGCTTGCATAGCTTATATCACAAGCCTCGAAGCTATCCCGAAAGTACTCAGCAGCCCGCCCCGGGTCACTAATTTGTTTTAGAGTCTGAATGATATTAGTGAAGCCCTGAGAGCTTTTTCCGTTCATTTCCTCCCATAACACCTGGAGTTGGACAAGCAAATAAGAATCAGAACCGGATATATGATTGAGCAGCTTATCTGCCGCGTACTTAGAGCCAGGGGTCCACTGGGCAATGCCAAAGACCGCGACATTTGGATTGCTACCTGAAACCAAAGGGTTGATACTCGATTCATTCTGCAGATTGGCCACCACTCCGGCTGCTTGAGCCTGCGACAGCCCCATTTGAACAAAGAAATTAAAAGCCTTTTCCTGATTGCTATTACCCGTAAGAGTGGTCGCGCCGCCAGTACAACCACCACAGTTGCTGGTGGCGTTGCCTCCGGTGCTTGAGGGGCCGCCTGATGCCTGTTGGCCAATCTGGTCAATCTTGCTTTGATCGACTGATCCGGCAAGCTGTGTGTGGGTGCCTGGATATACCGTGTAATGAACCCCAGAGTCCGCGAGGCTACTGGTGGCGTTACCGCCGAGTGCTTCAACTAAATGTACCGAGCCTTCGCCATGGACCTGATCACCCATATAGTTGTCGCCATATACGGCATAGGCCGTTTTACCGTTGTACTGTACGGCTGCTATGTCGCCAAGTACAAGCCCATGGTTGGCGGCCCACCCAGGTGCTAGAGCGATATAGCTCGTATTGTCCGCGTTCAACGTACCGTTAGCATATGAAGTTTGGCCTTGATGGTTTAGGTCGCCATGACTAGGTCCGATGCCATCGTCATCGACGGTCATACCGGTGTCAAACTGCACGCCGGTGCTTGAAGCCACGCTATTACTGCTGCCGTCCGAAGTCGAACTATCTGTCGAGCTGGAATCGCCGCAGGTGTCAGCATCAAAAAGAAGTACGCCACTCTTAAATAATTTTTGTTGAGCGGTAGATAAAGCACTTACAACGGGTGTTGATTGAGCAAAAAGAAACAGTATCAATAAAATTAACGTGCTATACTGTCTATACCTTAAAAATTTTAAACTCTTGATAGCTCTCAGCGAAAACCGGTTAAGTATTTTTTCATGTGCTCCAAGCTGAAACTGGGATGTATTGATATATTTCATATGCGTAATTTAATCAACGTTTAGTACGTCCATGTGTAAGTGACCACCCGCATCTTGGCCCGTATAGAAAACCTTACCATTTAAAGTTATCGGGGATTGCCAGTTAGGATCTGTGTAAAAATCAGCACCAAACCTTGCGTGCGCGGGCAGTACTTGACTAACAATGTTCTCAACTTTCTGGGTTTCAGCAACGTCACCACTGCCGAGCGTCTTGCCTTCGAAAGCTCCTATGTCGATGGCTTTGCCCTCATAGTGTGGATTGCCCGGACTGGTGTGACTCTGGCCATCTACGTAAGAGTTTAACTGTACGGTACCTTGTTGTGCCAAGTATATTATAGCGCCTAGGATCCGTGGGTCAGGATCCGGCTGATGGCCGTTAGCGGTCACTGGATTTTTCCCGCTAGCAATAAGTTTAAAGTTGCTATCGAGTTGGGAAGTATCAACGGCATAGGTTATTTTTCCTTGATTATGAAGATCGACAATCTGTTGGGCTAATTCCTGAACATTGCCCGTTGGTAAATTTCCGCTATCGTCAGACGGCGTAGTGCTACCCGAGCTATTAGCCGAGCCGTAGCCAATATCTTGGCAGGATTGGTCATCGCCTTGCCAGCAAGCGATGGTTTTCATTTGCAGGGTATCAAAGTCAAAAAGTATTATTCGTTGCCAGTTTTCGTCACCTAGGTTATCGCAATCCGCGTTAATGTAGCTGTCGTCAGTCGGGTTGATGGGGCCTGCTAGTACCACGTCCCACACTCCGGAGTCTTTGTTGATGTCAACGCCAAAACACGCCTTAGCCCGATTAGTATAATCTTGACCACTACTTCCATCCAGTAATGTCGCTACCGCGTTGCTGTTTTCGGCAGAATTTTGTAAGTCAGGGTTGTTAAGGACTTTTGAGGGAATTCCAATCTTGGGAAACCCCCAGTCATAAGTTGTGTCAGCTTGAGTTTTAGGTATAAATGTCGAAAATACACGTGGAAACAAACTCCCAATATTGATGAAACCATGAGCTAAACTGGCAACATTTTGGGACAAACTTGGGCTCGCCATATCAGCCAATCTTCCAGTTAATGATCTATAGTCATTAACATCAAACATTCTGGCAAAGAGGCTTTCGGAACGGAATTGCTGTTGGTCCGCGATCTGCTGTTGCTTATCGAGTAGAGCGCTATCCTGACTACCGAGGGCGACTCCTCCGGAAGCCGCGGCACTTATGTTGGCTGCCTCTCTGGCTCCATATGCCAATAGGTCGCCGCCTTCCGGTCCGCTAAAGGCATCTTTAGCAAGCCCGGCGGCGGTAGTTTTGTTGAGGACAAACTGTTGGATGAAGTGCATGGCGACCGCGGAGACGGCGAAGCTTTCACTTTCCTTTTCAGCCCATAGCGCGACGATTCCCGGAGTTAGCGCCGCACCGCTGCCAACCTCAGCAAACGCGCTTGCAGCGCTGCCAACTAACGTAACGGCTATTTGCAAAAATTGCCCAGCCTTACTACACGCAGCGCCCGCGGTAAAGCTGCCTCCCAGTGATTTATCAGCCCAGCCTTTTATGGTGCCAGCAGTGGTTTTGCTGGAAAAAGCTTGTTTATAGTCCTCTGACAAGTCCGGGCCCGAAGGAGAAGGCAAGCCCTCTGTAGCCTGCAGCGCTTTACCTTGCCAGACTGTTCCACCCGTGCTGTTAACCAAACCCTTTTCTACAGTACCGACCTGCTCTAGGCTAACATTCTGACCGGACCTTATTCGCCCAGCAATCGCCACGAGATCTACTACTCGTATGACCGCGGGAAGGACAATACGGTCGCGATTAATTGTCGTAACATCTCCAGCAACACTTCGCACGAAGCATGCGCCACCGGTGAACAGCAAGGTCTTCATGACAGGGCTATTGTACTTATTCGATTCATCCTCGATATTGCTTCTGGCTGCCTCGCCCTGTGCTTCCACTGGCTGAGTCAGGCTTGCTACCCTCTGTTCTTCTTCGGCCTGTAGCTCATTATCATTAAGAGCTCCATGTAATCTGCTGGCAGCAGCCCGCTTAAGCGGACTAAACAAGGACGGTATATCAAGATATTGAGCCAGTACTCGGTCTTTTAACGCTGACGATACCAAGCCATCCCCTAGCAAACTTAACGAATTGCTCTTTAATAACTCAATTGATTTAAAGGGCATACCAGCGCCCTCAATAAAAAATTTGCCCCCCCGAAAACTTATTTGGTCAGCTGAAATATCATCAAACTCATCAGCCACCCACGATCGCTGTTCATCAGGTGACATACCTTTAAGTTCCGGATATTTTTCTGCCAGCTTTTCGGTATCTATGGTCGTCGATCTGAGACCTCCCAATGAGTTTGTCTGAAACTCTATTCCGATATTAGCCAAATCTTCCAAGACTCCGCGCAGATACTTTCTCTGTAAAATAACGACACGAGTCTCGCCTATGTTTTTCGCGCCGGCAGAGCGAAGCAGCGAGCTGCTACGATTCGCAGAAGCACTATCTTGGCT
>JBAQZF010000097.1:0-4673 GCA_049790715.1 Saccharimonadales bacterium (SeqCode)
GCACATGCTTACGCGAGCCCTGGTGCCGCTGGTAGTAGTGGGTTTGCTGCTGCTATTTGAAAAGGAATTCGTGGTAAAGAGTGACATCCAGGGCTTCGGGTGGGCAGTCCGCTTTTCGCTGCTTATCTTGGCGCTGGCGCTGGTGTACGGTATCGCTGGCTTTATCTTGCTTGATAGACTGGACTTTCATCAGGAAATTAGCCTGCCGACCGCCGCGCACTACACTGTTGATCAGCTTGACCTAACGACAACACGCCCGCTGCATCCTTACACTAAACGAGCGCGTTTGTTTGTCGACTCATTGTCATTTGTCAGCGTGGCGTCTCTGACCTACGCAGCGGTGTCGCTGTTTCAACCGCTGCGGCTACGGTGGAGCGACCAGAGCCACAACCGTCAGATCATGGCCGAGCTGTTAGCTACATATGGCGCGCCGAGCGAAGACTTTTTTAAACTGTGGCCCCATGACAAATATTACTTCTTTGACAAGCAGCAGCGTAGCGGTCTAGCTTACCGCGTACACCATGGGGTGGCGCTGTGTCTGGGTGATCCGGCGGGGCCAGTCAGTCGCTATGGTTCTTTGCTCAAGGATTTCAACGACCTCTGTTATAGCAATAGCTGGTTGCCGGCTTTAATTCACGTGCAGGCGGCACAGCGACACCTCTACGAGAAACAAGGGTTTACGCTGCAAAAAATCGGTCAGGAAGCGGTCTTGGACATCAAACGCTTTCAGACACAGACTTCTGCCAAAAAATACTTCCGGCAAATCCGTAGCAAGTTCGCGCGGCAAGGCTTCAGCTGCGAGCTACTTCACGCGCCCCATCATCCGTCGATACTGGACAGGCTGCGATTCATTTCAAATGATTGGCTCAGCCAAGGTGGACGCGTAGAGCGGGGTTTCGTGATGGGCTACTACCGCGACGAGTACCTCCAGCAGTGCTCGGTCATGGTCGCTCGGGACGCGGCTGGCACTATCCAGGCTTTTATCACTCAGGTGCCTGCTGACTTTGACCGTCAAGAAGCGACCTTTGATATGCTGCGCCATACTAGCAACAGTCCTGGCAATACCAATGACTATCTGCTGATGCACTTTATCGACTATTTAGACGGCGCGGGTTATGAGCGCCTCAATCTGGGCCTCTGCCCGCTAGCCGGCCTCACTGAAACCGATTCGGAAAATGGCGGGCTGGTCGATGGTATCTTGCGATTCGCGTACGCTAATGGGGATCGTTTTTACTCGTTTAGCGGCCTGCATCGGTTTAAAGCCAAGTACGAACCAGATTGGCGCGATCGATTTATCGCTTACCGCGGCGGGGTGCGTGGATTTTCTCGCACTACGACGGCTCTGATGCGTAGCATGCGCGTCAAACCAAGAAGTTAGAAGCTTTATAGCTGGCAGCAAGGGATTGTTTTTGAGCGTCAGCCCATATATGCTTGGCACAGCAGTTTAGCTCAGCCGAATTGGAGCAACGCTTATCCGATTGTTGCTTGGTCGACGGCGATGGACGGGCCCATGCTGGTGGTCAGATGAATGGTTTTGACGTAGGTGCCTTTGACGTTGGCTGGCTTGTTGGCCTTGATGCTTGCCAGTACGGCTTGTAGATTCTCTAGTAGCTGGGCAGGCGTGAAGCTGACCTTGCCAACACCTAAGTGGACGATGCCGGTGCTGTCAACGCGGTATTCGACGCGGCCGGCCTTGGCTTCAGACACAGCTTTAGCGACGTCAGTGGTGACGGTGCCGCTCTTGGGATTAGGCATCAAGCCGCGGGGGCCGAGGACGCGGGCGTATTTGCCGAGCTTGGCCATCAGCGCCGGCGTAGAAATCAGGATGTCAAAATCCAGCTTGCCTTTATCGATCTGGGCCAGCAGGTCATCAGTGCCCGCTTGGTCAGCACCAGCTTTCGTGGCAGCGGCCGCGTCATCAGTCAAGACAGCGATTCGTACTGTTTTGCCGGTACCAGCTGGCAGCACCAGACTGTCGCGGATGTTCTGATCAGCCTGGCGAGGGTCTACGCCGAGGTTAATATGCAGTTCGACGGTGGCGTCAAATTTGACATGGCTGGTTTTTTGAGCCAGTTTAATGGCTTCCTCGAGGCCGTATTTTTTGTTCTTTTCAATCTGTTCGGCACTCTTGCGGAAGTGTTTGCCGCGGCGCTCTGAACGCGAACGGCCGGGCTTGACCGGTGCTTTTGGCTTTTCGGCCTCCGTTTCACCGGCGGCTTTGCGTGCTTCTTTGGCCTCTTTTTGGGCTACCTCTTCGAGTGCCTTGGCACTGCGTTTGCCAGCTTTGGCTACCTGTGGCGCGTCGGCTGGCTCTGCGGCGGATTCTTCCTCCGAAGCAGTGTCTGATACTACCTCTTCTTTTGAGGCGTCATTAGTGGTCTTTTCCTCAATAAGTGCTTGTATTTCAGCCACTTTAGCCTTTTCATCTACCTCTATACCAAGGGTTCTAGCTTCTTCTAAAAGTTCTTTTTTCGTCTTTGCCATAGTTCTTTACTCCTCTCGTGGTGCGAACGGCTTTTTCAGCCTCCCACAAATTAATTACTCTATTTTAGAACGCACAAATGGAGTGGCCATCCCACATGCTGTTACGACGCTCATCACAATATTGCCGAATCTAAAACTTCCGTTTCTATCCTTCGACTTCCACGCCCATGCTGCGGGCGGTGCCGGCGACCATCTTCTTGATGGCTTCAACGTCGTCGGCATTCATGTCGTGAGCTTTTTCCTCGGCAATTTTGGTTAGCTGCGCTTGGGTCAGCTTTTTGGCGATTTTTTCGCTGTTGGGCTTGCCGGAACCCTTTTGGATGCCCAGCTCAGTCCGAATGCGGTCATCGGTCGGCGCGCCAACCACGCGGAATACCATCGAGCGATCATCATAAATAGTGATGTGGGCGGTGACGGTCTGACCCTGCATGTCTTTGGTGGCGTCGTTGAATGGGCCGATGAAGTCCATCATATTAACACCGTACTGACCAAGAGTGCTACCAACGGGCGGTGCCGCGCTGGCTTGGCCGCCGCGGATCTTCATCTTGAGATTTGCTTTAACTACTTTTGCCATAGATGTTGTTCGAACGGAGCAGTTGCTCGACGTTCTCCTTCCCTTTCTTAATCTTGCTTAATTCTGTGCTTAATAAATTGAAGCGTTAAGACAGAAGTGCGTAACAGCATGGATTGTAACATTTTTTGCAACCAAAAGCTAATATATATGGCCAAGACAGGCAGGCCCGTCGGTAGAGCCTCGTGTATTACTTTTGTGTCTGATGGTAGCCTTGGCTCCAGAGAAGGGGTTTGCTTCTATGATTGTCACTACTTTGTTGCTCTGGAGTCAGTTCGGTGTTCTGCTGAATAGCAGAGACAATAGCCTCTAGCCTACCTTTTTCTTCCCTTGAATTACCCCAAGATAACAGAGTAAGCACTCCAAGAAAATAGGCTCCAGCTGCCCCAGCGAACATTTCCGCGCCGAAAACAGGATGTTTATCAAGAAGTAGCACTGTAGCACTAGTCACAAGGCTGCCGGCAGCGATAAAGAAAGTAGCACTGAGCTGGGCGACTCTGTGTTCCTTTGATTTGTTTGTGTCTAGTAGTAAGCCTGTTGTTTTCTGGTCGATTTCTTTGGATTGGCTCATACACGTTTTACTTGGAGGCCGTCGAGTTCGACAGGTGTTTCGCGGCCAAACATATTGACGAGTACTTTGAGCTTGCCTTTGGCGGCGTCGATTTCGTTGATGGAGCCATCGAAGCCTTTGAAGGGGCCGTCGATGATGTTGACTACTTCACCGATGGCGAAGTCGATCTTGTGTTTTGGCTGTTCCAGCCCCATGCGCTTCTGAATTTTTTCGATTTCATCTTGCTCGACAGGGGTCGGATCGGTGCCGCTACCCACGAAGCCGGTGACTGACGGCGTGTTACGCACGATGTACCAGGCATCTTCGCTAAGCTTCATATTAACCAGGACATAACCCTGAAAAATGCGCTTTTCAACGACGCGGCGCTTGCCATTTTTGATCTCGATCATCTTTTCTTTGGGCACCAAGATCTCAAAGATCTTATCTTTCATATCCAAACTCTCGGCCCGTTGGCGGATGCTTTCGGCAACTTTTTCTTCGTAGCCGCTATAGGTGTGGATGGCGTACCACTGTCTGCTAGTGTCATATCGTTTGCCGGTACTCATAAATCTCTTGTCCTTCTTACTTTAGAATTATCTCTTTAAATAACTTATCCAGGCCAAAGTCAACCAGGGCGATGACCGCGCCAAACACGATGGCGAACCCCAGGACAGCGACGGTCAGGCGGCGACTCTGCTTCCAATCTGGCCAGGCGACGAGGCGTAGTTCCCGCCAGCTGCTTCGGATATAACTCGGCAAAAGGATTTTGCCGAGCAAGCGAAAGGGCTTTCGGGCCAGTTTAAAAGCTGTGGTACTCGCCACTTTGCCGGAAAACTTCTGGACTGGCCGGACGACGGGCGCCAGAGTCTTGCCGCCCGCGCGCTTAGCTTTGGTGGCTCGGTTGGCTTGAGCGTCGTTTTCGGTGGTCTTGAGGGCACGCTCCCGAAAGGTCTCGGGGTTTTTGACGCGCCGCTTGGCGGCTTTGGTGGATTTGGTAGCCATAATTACTCTTTAGGATCGCTCCATCGTTCTCCAAATAAAAAACCTACAATATCTGTAGGTCAACGC
>JBAQZF010000098.1:0-1709 GCA_049790715.1 Saccharimonadales bacterium (SeqCode)
GTCTTCGGGCAGTTCGGCGAGGTGTACGTCCGTGACAGCGGGGTCTGGCGGGCGCGGAATGACCCGAACGGGAGTGGCGAGAGTGGGCCGGTCGTCGCGGCGGGGCCGAACGACATCACGACCTTCATCAACGGCACTTCCTCCGTCCGCCACTGGGATGGGATCAGCTGGCGGGCCATTGAGGGACTCGCCAACAGCCCGAGCCAGAGTCTGTCGTTTCTGGTGAACGAGGTCGGCGGCACCGGCGGGGCCGGCGGAGCCTTTTCCCTCGGCTTCCGCATCGGCCGCTTCGACGGGAGGGCGTGGATCACGGACACGCTACCGACCTCGGTGAGCAGCGTGCAGGCCTCCACAACGTTCGGGACCGATATTGTCATCTTGTCGAACCAGGGGCACGTCTGGCGCCAGGACTTCGGCACCGGGATCTGGACCGAGATCGGGACGGGAGGCTCGGGGCAGACCAATGGGCCGAACGCCGTCTTCGGGACCGGCAACAACAACCTCTGGGCGTTGAGCAATTTCAACGGGGGTGGCGACCCGGTGATTGCGTACTGGGACGGGAGCTCGTGGACCGACCAGGCCGTTCCGAGCGGGCAGGACAACAACACCGGGCATCCTGAAGGCGGGGTCGCGTTCTCATCGAGTGATGCCTACATCGTGCGCACCGACAACAACGGGCACGGCCACGTCTGGCATTGGGACGGCGCCAACTGGACCGACGTGCGCACCGCCAGCTACAACTATTCCGGGATCTGGGCCCGCGGCACCGACGATTTCTATCTCGCCGAGAATGGCGGGAGGGTGGAGCACGACAGTGCGGGGGTCTGGACCACCGTCCTCGACAATACGCCATCCACCACCGCCGTCTGGGCAGAGAGCAGCACCAGCGCCTATATGGCGACCAACACCGCCGAGATCCTCCACTACGACGGCAGCACCTGGAACTTCGCTGTGAGCACCGCCGGCAATTACACCTCGATCTGGGAGAGCGGGCCGAACGACATCTGGGTCGCCCGGTCCGACAATGATCTGATACACAAGGACGCTTCCAGCTGGACTGTCGTCGGACCTGGCGGTGCTGGCCCTTATTACGGCGTCGGTGGCAGCGGATCGCACGACGTCTGGACAGTGGGGGGTAGTGGCGAGGTGTACCACAATGACGGGACGAACTGGTCTGCGTCCGTCAACCCGAACACCCTGACTCCCAATGACCTGCACGCCGTCTGGGCCGCGAACGCCAACTTCGCCGTGGCTGTGGGAGAGAACGGGACAATCCTCAAATGGCTGGGGTCGAGCTGGGCGCTGGAGACCTCCCCCACCAGCGCCGCGCTCCGGTCGGTCTGGGGGAGCGGGCCGAGCGATGTCTGGGCGGTGGGGGATTTCGGGGTGATCGTCCACTACGACGGGAGCTCCTGGAGCACTGACACGTCCGGGACGGGCCAGAACTTGCTCGGCGTCTGGGCCGCATCGCCGAGCGAGGTGTACGCCGTCGGGGCCAACAAGACGCTCCTGATGTACAACGGAGTCTCCTGGAGTCCGGTGGCCTTCCAGTCAGCGAACACCGGGTCGTCCTTCAATGCGATCTCGGGCAGGGCTGGTGGTCAGGTGCTGATCGCTGGCACCAGGATCCTGCGCGGCACCCGATAACGATTCCACTAAGGCGGCGCGGCCCCGGGGAGAACTCTCCGGGGCCGAACTGCGTCCGGACC
>JBAQZF010000099.1:0-4435 GCA_049790715.1 Saccharimonadales bacterium (SeqCode)
TCTTAAAATTATGCCTAATTCGTTGAGGTCATGAGTTATATGTTCTAGATTATAACCTGCCATGGCGCGCTCCTTTTATGCCAGATTAGCACACCCTGCTCGACATGCAAGCTATAGCTTTTTAGGCATGCGTGCCCATGGTGCGCAGGCGGGTGATGCGGTCATTGATGGGTGGATGGGTGCTAAACAGGCCGGCTAAACTGCCTTTTTTGAGCGGATTGACGAAAAATAGGTGAGCGGTGGCGGTGTTTTGGTGACGAGCGATGCTGCCGGTTTTTTCAATCTTTTCCAGGGCGCTTGCTAGACCCTCGGGGTAGCGGGTCGTCAAGGCGCCGCTGGCGTCAGCCAGGTATTCGCGTTGTCGAGAGACGGCCAGCTGGATCATAGTCGCCACGATCGGTGCTAAGATAGCCGCTACGATGCCAAGAATCAGAAACACCTGGTTGTTTTCGCGATCGCGATCTCCGCCAAACCAGACCAAGCGCAGGATGATGTCAGCGATCAGCGAGATGACGGCTGTCAGCGCGAAGGCGATCATACTGACCCTGATATCATAGTTTTTGACATGGCTCATTTCGTGGGCCAACACGCCCTGCAGCTCCTGGTCGTTCATGATTTCCAGCAGGCCACTAGTGACACAGACGGCAGAATTTTTGGGGTCGCGGCCGGTGGCGAAGGCATTGGGCGCCGGATCATTCATGACGTAGACCCGCGGCATCGGCAGGCCATCGGTAATGGAGAGGTTTTCAACGATACGCCACAAGCGAGGATTGTCGGATTTTTGGATTTCCTGGGCGCGGTTGACGGCCAGCGCCATGCGGGAACCGGCATAGTAGGTAAACAGCGCATAGATACAGGCACCGATCAATCCACCGTAGAACACACCAGTGCCACCACCGAGATATTTATCAAAAATCCAGATGATCAGCGTCACGAAGACGATGAATACCGCCATGATCAGGACGGTTTTACGTTTGTTGGCAGCAATGTCGGAATACATATCTTTAGTTAGGTCCCTAGTTCACGCGACCGTCTAAGCAATAATCAGAATTTTCCCAAAATAGTACAGCTTGGGATGAAAGCCGAGCATCGGAATAGAAGCCTACCCGGGAAGTACGGCGGAATGAGAAGCGGAGGCTTGCGTCCGAGATGTGCATTTTGGGAAATTCCTCTTTAGAATTTAACATCGACAGGATTTTGGACGGCAGCGGTCTGAGCATCATCAAGCTCGAAAAACACCTTGTCTTGTTTGAAACCAAGCCAACCAGCAAAGATGTTGGTCGGAAAGGTCTTGCGCTTGCTATTGAAGTCACGTACCACACCGTTGTAAAAACGACGCGAAGCTTGGATTTTGTCCTCAGTGTCGGTTAGCTGAGCCTGTAGTTCTTGGAAGTTTTGCGAGGCTTTCAGATCAGGATAAGCTTCGGCGACCGCGAAGAGGCTCTTCATGGTCTTTTGGAAGTCACCCTCGGCTTTGGCGGTTTCAGCGATACCTTGGGCGTTCAGGGCGTTGGCGCGGGCCTTGGTGACGTCTTCAAAAACGCTCTTTTCGTGCGTAGCGTAGCCTTTGACGGTATTTACCAGATTGGGGATCAGGTCATAGCGCCGCTTTAGTTGCACTGTGATGTCACTCCAGGCTTCGCTGGCTTGCTGATTGAGCCGCACCAGCCCGTTATACATAGCTGCCCCGATCAGCACCAGCACCACAACGACCACGATGACTATGATAAGTACGCTCATGCGAAATCTCCTTCTAAGGTTATATATCCATTATACAACAGCTGCCTAGTGTCTCGTGTATGATAAAAAGAGATTATGAACATGTCCGGACAACGCGGCAAAAAACGATGGCAGTATCTCGTCTTAGTTATGCTGGTACTGGGTGCCTACGGCTACTGGACGCTGGGGCGGCCGCTGCCCTCGATCAAGCCCGTAGCCGCTAGCAGTCAGCTACAGAGACAGACGCCGGCTTCACAAATAATCTGGCCGTCGAGCGGACAGGCAGCGCTCAATGTTTCGCGTACCTCTATCGCGGAAACTCATGGCTCTCAAATCCCAGTGCCCATCGCTAGCACCGCCAAACTGATCACCGCGCTGGTAGTACTGCAGAAAAAACCGCTAACGCTCGGCCAGCAAGGGCCGCTCATTACGCTTAATGACAGTGACGTGGCGCTGTACAACGCTTACGCCGCGCAGGATGGTTCGGTGGTGCGGGTCGTCACCGGCGAACAGATCAGCGAATACCAGATGCTACAAACCATGCTGCTGCCCTCGGCCAACAATATGGCCGACAGTCTGGCGATCTGGGCCTTTGGGTCGCTCAAAGCTTATTCCATGGCCGCCAACCAAGCGCTGGAAGACTTCAGCCTGGTCACGACGCACGTCGGCAGCGATGCCAGCGGCTTGTCGCCGACTACCACCAGCACCGCGCGCGATCTGGCGCGGATTGGCGTCCTGACCGTACAAAATCCAGTATTAGCCCAGATCGTCAATCAGCCGACGGCCAGCGGCATCCCTGTCGTCGGCACCATAAAAAACGTCAATACGCTGCTCGGCAGCGACAACATCATCGGCATTAAGACCGGCAACAGCGATCAAGCCGGCGGCGTCTTCGTGACCGCTGCCCGCGTAATCGTCGATAATCAGCCGACCACCATTGTCGGCAGCGTCGTCGGCACGCCCAGTCTGTTTTCAGCTCTGAAAAGCGGCCTGACGCTCATCGATAGCGCTCAGAGAAATTTCACTTCCATTGATCTCGTCAAAATCGGAACAGTAGCTGGAAGCTACGTCGTCCCCTGGGGCGGCGGCATTCCAGCCATCGCCAGCACAGATCTGTCCGTTAGTATTTGGAAGGGCAATCCCGCGACCGCCACCATCAAGCTGAATCCCCTGCCCGCGACCGCCAAAGTCGGCCAAACCACCGGAACCATAAGCACGAAAACTCTCGACGGCCACGCTACAAAATCAATACCGATCACCCTCAAAGCCTCCCCCACCAAGCCGTCTGTCTGGTGGCGCCTGTTGCATCCCATTAGCATATAAAAAGATCCTCCTGGAGAGGATCTGTCAGTGACGTGGTGAGATCCATCAGACTATTAGCAAGCCGGAATGATTTGATAAGCGAAAATCTGGTGGGTGATGAGGGATTCGAACCCCCGACCCCCTCGGTGTAAACGAGGTGCTCTAGCCAGCTGAGCTAATCACCCTTAAAAGTTCAGACTTAGATTATAGCACATTTTTAAAAATTCAAATGGTATACTATGGGCACATGAGGTATATCAAAAAACGTTCTTATAATTGGTCACCGAATATAGCTTATACAGTAGGACTCATGGCTAGTGATGGTTGTCTGCAAAAGGACGGCAGACATCTTGACCTTACATCCAAGGATCTTGAGCAACTATCCAACTTCGCTGATGCTCTAGGCAGGGATATGCTTATTGGCACGAAGCGCAACGCCAAGGGCCAGATAGCTTACCGTATACAGTTTAGCGATGTAGCATATTACGACTTCTTGCTAAGCGTCGGGCTTACTCCAGCTAAAAGCACAACCATTGATGCGTTACGCGTGCCGGATAGTTTCTATGCCGACTTCTTACGCGGCCTGTTTGATGGTGACGGTAGCTGCTACGGATTTATAGATAAGAGATGGCAATCCAGTTTCATGTTTTATACCTACTTCGCGTCTGCAAGTCCAAATTTCATTAACTACTTGCGTCTCAACAACACGCGCCTAGCTGGCACAAGCCAGGGCTCTATTAACAGCTCTTCGCGAGCGCTATCATTAACGTATGCTAAAGCAGACTCTCGTAAGCTGTTTAATTTTATGTATTACCAAGGCCATGGTTTGTGTCTGACAAGAAAGAAAACTAAACTCGCGGCCTTTGTCGACAGAGATGAAACTGCTATAATTGTCCAGCGTTAGCCCGAGTGGTGAAATTGGTAAACACGCAGCCTTGAGGGGGCTGTGCCGCAAGGTTTGGAGGTTCAAGTCCTCTCTCGGGCACCAATGACTTACATTTGACTTTGGAACTATCACGTTCGCTTGCTTAGACGACATGATTATAGCTTTGCTTTTGATCCAAAAATTCAAGTATTTGAAGCTTTTGTTATACTAGTCGTATGACTAATCCCGAAAGTCTTTTATCTGCAGCTGAAGCTATGGGTGAAGATTTTGAACGATCTAAAGAAATACTGCTTGATGTTCCGGCGACTATTGACGCCCTGCCAGAAGCAGAAAAACAAGCTGATCGTGAAAATCAGGAATCAATCATTCAAGCACGCAGTCCAATCTTCGCGCCCTATCATCATCGTCTCGGCTCAGTAGCTTTAGCTGCGCGGTAGGTGATCATAGAGGTGGTCGAGGCTGTAGTCAGTGCGAACGATGGCTTTGACGTCTTCCAGCGAACTGCCGAATTTAACGCCTGGGTTTAGC
>JBAQZF010000100.1:0-1970 GCA_049790715.1 Saccharimonadales bacterium (SeqCode)
ACGTTCTTCCGATGTCTGCCAAGACAGGCAATTTCTACCTAAACATCGTGGACCCTAGCGACCCTACGGCAATCACGGTTGATTGCTGGGCTTACCGCGTGGCAACTCGCGAATGGAATGCACCCGGACCCAAATCAGCCAAGGACTACCGGGAAGTCGCAAGCGCTTACCTCACCGTTGCCAACGAGCTAGGCGAGCTAGGCAACGTTGTGCAGGCTGGCACGTGGAATTGGGCGCGCGAAACTCAGCACTGATATTCAACTTGTGGCGTATGCCCCGGTAGCTACTTACCGGGGCATTTTGCTGTGCTGGCACAGTGAGCTAGATCGTGTCTGTATGCCTCTCAGATCCACGCTACGGGGATAGCTAGGCGAGCTAGGTACAACCGCTAGGGTCGGCAGATTCAAGCGGTAGAGACGCTTACAACGCCGTAACGCTATGACCAGCGGAAACGTGACTCCCCAAAAGTTTTTCCAAGATCTTTTATAACGCTGTGGCCGGCCAAAACGTAATCGGCAACGCTGTGACCTGCACTTTCAAGACGTGGCGAGATTTGACATGCGCCACAAACGGGATTAGTGTCGTGCGTAGCACAACAAAGAACGGCACCGGGAAGCGGTCGGGAACCGGGAGCACATGAAAATTCAAAACTCAAAAGTGGCAGGCGTACCGGCAAAGGGTTGCGGTAGCGATGGTTCTTAGATTCGCGATGAAAGCTCTTAGGGTTCTAAATCCTGCAAAGCAAATTCGGTGGGAATGGTTGCAAGTTGGTTCGATTCCAACTCTCACCGCTGTGAGCCGATTAAATGGTCGGCTCATTTTGAAAGGGCAAATAGCCATGATTCGTACTGCTCACCTTCACCCGCGTGGACTAAGCAGCACCCATTACATGACTAAGGTTGTTGAGCTTGTGGAGGATTCACGTCCGTGTATCCACATATTCGTCAATAACTTCCCGCTGGCCGTGATGATCGCGATAACCGTTATGGGAATCGTCGGAATCTTTCGGCCGCATCACTGAAATCCCTTCCAATGCATTACCGGGCGAATGGTTTTTGTTGGGTTCGATTCCCAACCGTCCACGAAAGTAAAACCTAGATCAAAGGATAGGACAATGCATCGCATTCTGGCAGTTGCATTTACTTTCACTCTCGTTATGGTCGCGGTTGTCGAAACGATAACCACACCAACTCCGGCACTTGGCTATGGCCGGGTTGCCAATATCGCTTCCCTAATCGTTTGGACGGTTACCCTTCCAATCGTCCACATTCACCACATGATCTAATCTGCTGAATTTACGCTAATGCTAGATGCAAGCGTTCCAAAGGCAGACATTAAGCAAAGGATCACACAATGGAAAACTATTGTGCATCATGCGGCAAATGGCGCTGGATAGTTTCATTCTGGTATTGCCAGGAATGCCTTAACCGTTTCTACAATCACAAGAGGTAACCAATGCTTTATATCAGCGCGATTACCCAAAAGATTCACACTACACGGGAATGCAGCGTTACCCGCAGAAATCACGCGGTCAATTTGCGGACAGAAACGTCGGCAAAGGAATTGGCCGATATGGGTTACGTCGGATGCAAACGCTGTGACGCTTACCAAATCATCGAATCGGCAAAGAGGTAACCAACCATGATCGTACGTCTGTGCGCGATTCTAAGCCTACTAGGGCTTGCCTGGCTATGTGGGACGCTGGCAACCGCGCTATCGCCTCACGATTGGACTCACGGCTATACAGCGTGTGTTTCGGAAGACTCACCCGGCCCGTGTTATTGGGATGCTGCCAAACGTGGCAACCATCACGGGCATTCTTTCGTAGTTACTCCCGACCAAAAGGTTATCGTCGTACCTGAGAGGTAATAGCGAATGTCTGCTAACGAGTGGGACGCCAAAATGCAGCGCGAGGAATTGCGCCGCGCATGGTCGGCCAAATTCGTAATGGCCAATGGTCGTTACCCCAC
>JBAQZF010000101.1:0-14101 GCA_049790715.1 Saccharimonadales bacterium (SeqCode)
GCCGTATTGATTTTTATCTGTTTGCACCCTAGCCTGCTGATCTATCAGCGTTTCCGCGACGGCTATGGCTTGCCGCCGCACAGCTATGAGTCTTACGTCGCGCCGGGCTTAGGCTGGGTGACACTGCTCGGATCGATCAGCTGGTTGATTTTTATAGCTTATGAGTTCCGTCGTAAATTTGGCCAGCGCTCATGGTGGCACTACGTAGAAAAAGCTGGCGACGTGGCCATGCTAGCTATTTTTTATCATTCATTGCGGCTCGGCAGCCAATTGCAACCAGGTAGCTGGCTGCGCGTCATCTGGTGGTTTTACGGCCTAACGCTCGTGGCGGTACTGATTTACAATTACCGTAGATACTACTTGCCCGCGAAAACTTAAGCTTTGCGGCTTCGCGTGCCGCGCGCCATAAGAAATCTAGAAATTGTTCAATTTAAACCAGTTCTTTATCAAAGAGTCACTTTTGAGTTATTCTTAATCAGACTTTAACAATTTACTTAAGCGTATTCAGCTTTGTGCTACACTACGATCAATCAAGCACAAGCTTGATCAAACTCATCATAAGGAGGGCACGATGATCAAGAACTTAGCAATCTTATTTGGGGTAGTATTTCTACTCGTGGGCTTTCTCGGCTTTATACCGGCATTGTCACCGGAGCACAGCGATGGCATGCGCTATTTGCTCGGCATATTCATGGTCGGCGGCGTGCATAACATCATCCACCTGCTGTCCGGTGCTCTAGCGCTAGCTGGCGGCATGTCATCCGAGAAGTACGCCCAGCTGTATTTCCGCGTCTTCGGTAGCGTTTACGCTCTAGTGACGGTGGTCGGCTTCATCCAGAAAACGACTGTTTTGGGTATCTTTCACGTCAATACCGCTGATAACTTTTTGCACCTAGTGTTGGCTGTCGCCATCCTGGGCGTTGGTTTTGGCGTCAAAACCGGCGGCAACCTGCCTACCCGCGCGACCGTCTGAGCAGTGAGGGCTAAGCAGTATCAGTTCCATTCGGCCTGGAGTATCCCAGCGCCGCGAGAAACGGTGTGGCACGCGCTGACGGCCATGCCTTTTTCTTGGGCGTCGTGGTGGCCGGAGCTCACCAACTTGCGAGCTATCGAGACACACCCAGACATGATCGGCACGCGCTTCAGCTGTACCTGGCGAGCGCCGTCCGGCTACCGGCTGCACTGTGATTTTACAATAACCGGCATAACGCCGCACCAACAAATAGTCCTAGACTCTAGCGGCGACCTGGTCGGTACTTCTGTCTGGAAACTCAGTGATCAGGCTGGAGCCACCAACATCGCGATTGACTGGCAAGCGCAGACCACCAAGCGCTGGATGAATCTGCTGTCATTCCTGCTCAAGCCAGCTTTTGTCTATAATCATGACGCTATTATGCGTAGCGGCGAGCGTGGTTTGCGGCGCTATCTCAGCGAATAAGGAAGTTTTGAGATTAAAAAAAGCCTGGTTAGCAATGCCAGGCTTTTTCGTTTAGTGCTCAGAGAGAACTTTACAGTTTCTTGAGCAGTTTATCGACCATTTTGAGAATCCTCAAATTGGAAGTAGTAGCTAGCTCGAAGGCTAGATCGTCGGTGGCTTTCATCAACCATTACTCCTTTGTATTTATGTTGTAAATGTTTTTGTTTGTGATCACGAAACAGTATGTATTATACACAAAATTGATATTTTGTCAATTAATGTACGTGGAGAATTTTTATTTCGCCTGATCTCAAACTAATCATACTGCTTATGCCACTCAGTAAGCAAGAAAGTTAATAACTATTTTATTGTATTTTTTACAGGCTTCGCGATCAGCCAGCAAATAACCAGCGCGACCACGAATAAACCGATCGAAAAACCTAGCAAGACTGGATTGGCGTGATGAGATGGATTTTTTGTCGTAGCCGTAGCTGGCGCCGTACGGGTCTGAGTCTGTGCCGAATTTCCGCCAAGATCAACCGTCGACAGCGCGCTACCGCGCAGCGCCACGCCTCCCGAGCCATTGAGCAAGCTAGTCGCCGTCCCCGGCTGGACACTGCTCGCCCCTGTTGTCGGAGCTTCTGAACCTGCCGAAATCTGCGGACTCTGCGTAGTCGTTTGCGTCCCCGACCCGCTCGTTGCCGTCAATTCACTGTCCATTACCTACATTGTAAAGCATGTTAGCTTATTTCCTCGAGCAAAGCCGCGGCTTACTAGCCCTAGGCACCGATCAGGCCGATGACCAGGCCCATCAGCATCAGAGTGACAAACTCATTGCCAATGTTGAGCGCGGTCAGCTTGATCGGGCGGCCCTCAAAGACATCGTGGGTCACGAAGCGAGCAGCCGTAAAGCCCAGCCACATCCAAAAAGCGCTCATCAACGCGTCTCGCAAAAAGCTATGGTGAAAAAACTGATGTGACAGATAGGCGACATGAGCCAGCACATAGGCGGTGATCAGACTAACCACCATAGTGACGGCGATCGGCTTGGCGACACTGCCGCGATCTTTTTTCATGTCTATGTTAGCCAGTTTGATCCAGGTGTTGCCGAAAACCGATCGAGCATACCAGATACTACCGACCACCATCGAGCTAGCCATAGCCAGCAAGACCGCTAAAAAGTTGACGTGTACGTCCATGATCTTGACTCCTGTTTATGCCTCCGATTGTACACCTAAATAATTGATTTTGTATATCAATTAAGAGGCAAGGCTGGCGATTTTTAGATACATTCGCAAGAATACAAAGACTTGAAGTGTTTACTCCACCGCAACGGGTTCGTGTGAGCCTTTGAGCGGCGTTTCCCTCAGAAACAAAGCCGCCACAAATGCCAGCAGCGCGAATGGCACAGCCAGCAAAAACATCTCGTGAAAGGAGCGTACGAATGCCTCGAACACCTGGCGCGAAACTCCTGGCGGCAGATGGCTCAAGCCGGCACCGCTTTGGATGCTACTGATGTTCAATGTAGTGGCGCTGGAGCCCTGCGGAAATGCTTGTCTCAGGTGCAGCGCCAGCCTGCTGATCAAAATCGTGCCAAAGATCGCGCCGCCAAACGACGAGCCCAGGCTGCGGAAAAACGTGGCGCTGGAGGTCGCCGTACCCAGCTCGCTGCGCGGCGTCGAGTTTTGGATAGCCAGCGTCATGATCTGCATGAATGAACCCAGACCAACTCCGATGACCAACATCCAGACCCCCAACAGCCATTCGCTAGTCGTCAGCGTCAGATGACTGAACAGCCATAGCCCGAAAGATAATATCAGCGTGCCGACAATCGGAAATATTTTGTAGCGTCCCAGCTTGCTAGTCAGCCGGCCAGAAGTTATCGAAGCGACCAGTAATCCTATCACCAGCGGCAGCATCAGCAAACCGGATTTCGTCGGCGAGTAACCGCGAACCACTTGCTGGTACAGCGGTACGTACAAGATCGACGCGAACATGGCGATCCCCGCCAAAAATGACAGGATCACCGACACCGTAAAGATGTCATTCTTGAAAAGCCGCAAAGGGATGATCGGCTCGCTGGCGTGTTTTTCACAGACGATAAAGGCGGCTGCCAATGCCACGCCCGACGTGATGAGTCCTATTATCTGGCCAGAACGCCACGCGTAGGTCGTGCCGCCCCACACCGAGGCCAGCAGCAAACAGATCGAGCTGGCCGCCAACAGGCCGGCACCCAGGTAGTCGATCACGTGCTCCCGCTTGTGCACTGGCAGATGTAGCCTCGTAGCGACCGCCGATAGGGCAATAACCCCGAGAGGGATATTGACAAAAAACACCCAGCGCCACGACAAAGAATCAGTCAAAAAGCCGCCCAGCAACGGGCCAGCCACGCTAGCCACGCCAAACACGCCGACAAAATAGCCCATGTACCTGCCGCGCTGCCGCGGTGGAATAATGTCGCCGACGATGGCCAGCACTAGCGACATCAAGCCGCCGGCGCCGATTCCCTGCAGCGCCCGGGCAAAAACTAGTTCGTTCATACTCTGCGAGATACCGCACAGCACCGAACCTACGAGAAATATCGATATCGCCGTCTGAAAAATCTTTTTGCGGCCAAACAGGTCACTGATTTTGCCGTAGATCGGCGTGCTGATAGCACTAGTCAACAGATAAGCCGTCGCCACCCACGACAATTTATTGAGTCCATGCAACTCCCGGGCGATCCGCGGCAGAGCCGTCGAGACGATGGTCTGATCCAGCGCCGCCAGCAACATCACCAGCATCAGCGCGCTCATTACAACCATGATCTCGCTATGCGTGTACCGCGCGGGGGCATCTTCTAAGACTGGCGTATCTTTTTGGCTAATAGTAAGCTCCTTAATTCTCTGTTTGGTTGTCGGGTTTCAAGGCGGTGGCGAGATCTTCCACGATCGCCTCGACTTCTTCGGCCTTGATCAAAACCAGCGCTGGACGATGCGGGCTACTCATGATGACGACTCGGCTGCCGGCGGTTAAGCCCAGGCTATTGCGAGCATCGACTGGTATCACCAACTGCCCCTTATCATTGAGGGTGGCGGTACCGAGTATTTTGGGAAATAAATGTTTTGACATCGTATCAACGATAAAAGTATTACTTTTCCTACTTTTACTATACATCAGTATCCGTACTAATACAAGAAAAACCAACCTTTGGTGTCGGTTTAGACCACAGCTAACAGTTTACACGCGACGATGCAGGCATTGTCTGGGCTACCAAGTAACAATTTATAAAATACCTCCTATCAAGCAGCTGGGCGTTCGTAGTTTAATACATGTATTCGTATTAGAGATCTGTATCTGCGATAATAGGCGTGGCTAAAAGCAAAGACCGCCTCACTATGAAAACAATAAAGAAATTATCCGCGTCACCAAGCTATCAACAAACAGTGTTTTTATTATGTCTCGGGGCAGGGATCGTTTACAATTCCTGGCCACTGGGTTACTTACTAGACAACCAGACAGCGCGCAGAGGCCTAGCAAGCGACTTAGAAATAGCAGGTCATCCATTTTATTGGCTCTTCGTATCCGGTGACGTGCTAACCGCTATTCTCTTGGTGGCAGTCGTCATACTATTACTACTGAAGCGCGTATCCGCGGCACGATCAGATACCTATTGGTTAATTTTGGGTGGATTGCTTATGTTTGGCTTGTTTACCGGTGCCGCGGCGCTGCTTCCCTCGCGGTGCGCGATTACGTCAGTATTACGATGTGGCATGGGCGACGACCGAGGACTGAGCCTCGATGCTCTCACCAGTAGTCTCGCCGCCCTAGGCTTGTTTATCAGTCTGGTTAGCGTCAGTCTGACCGCTGGCGATCACGCATTCAGAGCGCTAACGCGCGTGACACGAGTCGTTTTAGTCATGTGGTCATTCAGCTGTCTGTTCTTCGTTTACTTAGCTTTATCTCACCATGACGCGCGCCTTTCACAAGACGCCTTGATGATACTATCAGGAATCGCCGTAGCGATCATTGGTCTAAACGTTGCTGATAGGCTAACCACCTAGAGCCCAAACTCGGTCAACAGAACAGCCAAGATAAAGGCCAGCTTTTAGGCAAGTCTTTATCTCACTACTGATTGCACACGTGCGATCGCATTGGAAACTGATCAGTACTGAACTCCTTAGATGGAACCAACTCAGAGCTATGACAATGGTGCCTTCTCTTCAATAGCTTCTAGGATTTTTGTATTGACGTAAAATGTGTACCTGCCGCGTTTGCGCTGATTCTGATAACCTTTTTCGGCGAGCTTCTGTAGGTACTTGCTTGCTGTTACATAGTGAACGCCTAGATCTTTTGCTAGACGTACTGGCGACTGAACTGGATTTAAGAAAATTGCTTCAATCAATTCAGAAGAGTAAATGCATGGCAATTCATCGCGAATTGCTCGTTTGGTAGTGTTACGCAAAACGTTCAGTCTTTTCATGAGCAGATAGCTATGCTTGGCCTGTTTCGTAGAGACTCACAAAATTGTAAATCTCTATCTGTTATTCAAAATGGTTGAGTACGTGCAATCGCGTTGGAACCTAATCAACTTTGAATTAGCGCGGTGGGTTACCACTCCCCCACGTAACTTAGAAAAATTATAGGCTGTATGTAAACCACCTAATTGCCTATGTAAATTCTAAGTCAACATTTGCCCTGTTGACTGAGCTCTTTTAATCATAAACTCTACGTTATCGTTCATATTTTCAGTTCGGATTTCTATTTCTGGATGCTTAGCGCTAAAAACTCTAAATATTTCATCAGCAAATGCTTGTCCGATGGTTGGCACATTTTCAAAGTCTAAAATAATAACCTTGAACTTCTTCTCAACATTGCTAAGAACACGTCGAGCCTGAGAGCGCGAGACGTATACCGTACCCATGGTGTATAGCTTCACCATGATAATAGTTTTATCAAAGGCATAGCTTTCTGGGTCAGTATAAAACCTTTGAAAAATTTCGCTTAAACGCCTGGAGCTGTGTAAGTTAATTCTAAAAGTTACTTTAGTGCCTTTGAGTTTTCTCTCTCTTGTCTCCACAAACACGTCGTCAATTTTATTATTTACTCTTAGGCGAGTTTCGAAGCTCTCTAGGATAAACTCATCAGCGGCTTTCGACGTAAAAAAGATTCCTTCGCCTGAGTGAGCTTTTGGCGCGGTCGTTGTTTTACCTTTTAATAGCTCCTGTACGGCTTCTAGATCCGACTGGAGTTCATACTTTGCCTTTACGTTCTCGTATACGCCCACCCCAAAATCTCTAATAGTAAAGATAACGTCGCGGCCGTCCCTGTAAAGCTCTACCTTTATCTGCTCCGACTTGGAGTGCTCAATAGCGTTATTGAGCATTTCCGTAAACCCAAAATTGACTATACTGCTCGTACTATCATTGAGCCTCCTTGCAAGCGCGGCCTTGGAGATAAGTTCGTCATATACCTCGTGATCGGTTAAATTTTTGTTGTTTAGAACACGAGTTTCTTTATCGATTAACGTATCGGCTTTAGATGGGAGCGCGTAAAACGTGAATCTTTTTGAACCCGCTACGACTAAAGACCCTCTAATCACTAAATCATTCAGGACGCCTGACACGTACTGCCTGCTAGCGTAACCTTTACTTAAGCCTTCAAGTACATTGGACACCTGAAATTTGTCTTCTTGTTCGGCAAGTCGTAATACGATTTTTATAATTTGGTCGCGCTTCATTAATTACAATTATACGCTACGTCTATTCTATGTCAAGTATAAAATATTCTATGTAAACTCTATGTCAACCTCTGTAGATTGAATAACTGTTGAGAAATAGGAATAATCGGGCACACAAAAAGACGTCGAAGCGTCCTTTGATCCTAATTTGATTGAGTACGTGCAATCGGAATGGAACCTAATTACCTATGAGATTTGCAGATGGCAGCAGTTATTAAGAGTGGCCTAGAGTTTTATTTGGACCACCCATATAGGACTCGAACCGCTTAATAGCTAACTTAGGAATTCCTTAAATGACGTTACTACGCCATCCACAAACGTAAACACGCCGACATAATCATGTGGGTATGCCTCGCTAATATTATGTTCGCCGAAATCTTGGCCGATGTGACTTGCCTTTAAAGCCGCCATTACACCTGAATGACAGACGAGCACTATTGTCGCATTGGTATGGGTGTCGTTCAGGTCACTAATAGTCTGAAATACTCGCTTTTGCATGTGATCAAGCGACTCACCATTTGGTGGCGTATAGTGCGTATCTCTATCTAGTTGAGGGTACAATTTATAAGCTTCAACGCTGGACATATTAGCGGCATCACCATAGTTGACTTCTCGTAAGCCAGATAATCGCTTAATTTCTTTGGTGAAGTTCAAACCACGAGCAACAACATAGGCCGTAATAAAGGCACGACCAACATCGCTAGAATACATTTCATCAATATGAATATTTGCTAGCTTGGTGATTACTTTTTTAGTCGGCTCTAAGCCCGTATTTGTAAGTGGCGTATCAATCCAGCCAGAAAGACGTTTGGCTCGATTGTTTTCAGTCTCACCATGACGGACTATGTAGAACGTGTTCATAGGTTAATCATACCATTTTACCTCTGTAATTCTGACAGTATTCCTCTTGTAGTCTTTTAAGACTAGACTTTTGATCAATTTCAAACAAAAAGACTTCCGAAGAAGTCTTAAGTATCACTTGGTTGCGGGGGCAGGACTCGAACCTGCGACCTCGTGGTTATGAGCCACGCGAGCTGCCGCTGCTCCACCCCGCGATGAATAGCCTAAGGATTGTAGCAAACAGAGGTGATGTTGTCAATTAGCGTCTTTGCGATGCAGGAAGAAATCAACCCAGGACTCGAAGTTCTGCTGATATTTTGACTGCCGATCGCTAGTATCGGTTTTTTTCGACGCGGCCGGCACGTCAGCCGTATATGATAAGGCTACCTGCTCGGGCACGATCACCTCTTTTTCGCCAGCCGCGGCCAGGCCAAAGTTTTGACGAGCTGATAGCTCCAGATACTGATTACTCTCGAGGTAATTATTTTGCAAGGCCAGATTGGTATCCCGCAGCGCCTGTACCGAATTTTGCTGGCGAATGGCTGATATCTGTTTTTGCAAGCCATAGTTTGTTTGAATAGTCTTAATACCGCTCCAACTGATCAGCAGCACGATTACCACGAACAGTACTTGGCCAGCAAAACGCACATCACTGAGACGCCGCGCGAAAGCCACGAATTTTTCCATATATTTGTTTTTTATAGATGTAAACACTGATTACCATTATATAACTTCCAGCGAAATCTGCTATACTCTCATCTGTTAGCTTGCGATTCCGCAGCTCGCCAAAATTGCAATCCAAGGAGCCGCTCGCGGCGACTGAATGCAATTTTGAGAGGAGGAGCATAGCCGTAGGCCGAAGCTTTTGCCGATCAGGCAAAACGAGGTAGCGGCGTAGGCTCCGACGAAGGGGGTGTAGCTCATCGGTTAGAGCAGGCGGCTCATAACCGCTTGGTAGATGGTTCGATTCCATCCACCCCCACCAGATTTGCTTTATTTTACATTTTGTGATATTATGTACCAATGACTGGATTTGAGTCAGACGCGATTATTAGCCTTGGTGGTGGACTAGATAAGCAAGGCCTTATGCTGCCTCGTGCTCTCGCGCGAGTCGATAAAGCCGTCGAACTATACGATGAAAAGATAGCGCCAAGAATTATTACAGTCGGCGGCTATTGGCTAATAGTAAAAGACGCCGACAAACCGCCAGCCAGCGAAGCTCAACAGAGTGAAGATTACGCAATTACACGCGGAGTCAGTAAAAACGATATATACATAGCAGCTCTTCAGTCTCGCGAGACAATAGGTAACGCCCTGTTCGCCAAACAGGAAGCGCTTGCGCCGAATGACTGGAGAAGGATACATGTTGTCACCTCGGAAACTCACCTGCCAAGAAGTCTTCTGACTTTCGAACACGTTTTAGGTCCGGATTACACCGTTAAAGGGGTGTCTGCTCCTGAGAAATTGGTGTTACTAAAGAGAGCTTATGAAATGGTTGGCCTGATGATGCAGCGTTATGTTCTAGACGGTACCGAGCCCGGCGATGATGAAGCGATTACAGCCAGACTCCTTGAACGTGTGCCAGGTTATGATAATGATATAACCCCTAAGGAACTAGCTGTCAGAAGCTTACTTCATGTTGTTCGGTCGGATGAGCCAGCTTTTCATACTTTAGCCCAAGCAGCTTAGGCTGTGTACTTATAAATTTCTGGTAATTGGAAAACCTCTGATAAATAACTTTTCAGTTGGTTCCATCGCGACCAAGTGTCTCCGCCATATTGACATAGACTCTCTTATCCCACCGCGTTCATGAATCAAAGCGTACGCTACGCCCGTTTTGGTTTCTACGGACTATAATTTTGACTTTAGTTTGTCGACGTGACCAGCCTTGACATAAAAAGATTATCAGTCAATAAACTTGACAATTGCCTTAATAGGTGTATAGTGATTATTAGGAATTAAATAAGCATTAAAATCAACATGACGTCACCAAGTCCCGAACTAAAAAAAGCAAGATCAACCGGGAGAGCTATCGTGACCGCTAGGCGCAGGCTTGAAGATAACACGATTGAACCCGCCTTGGATGTTCGACCTGCATATATTCCTGGCTCAAACAGACCAAACCTCTTTGTAGTTACCGACCCAGATCCATTTAGAAATCACAGTCGCTTAGGAGTGATCGCGTTAAAAAAGTCCGGAGCGGGCAAACTGTCCGAAATGGAACTTTTAGCCACAAGTACAAGGCTAAGTGATGACCCGCATAGCCTGGGCGAAGCAATTCAGGGCCTAATGGAAGAACAGCGTGTTGACGCAGTCACCGTAGCTACGAATGTATCCGATGAAGTTTTGCGCGAGGCCGGAGCCACTGCTCTTCCTGAGGACGTCGTGGAATTTCGACTTACGGCATAGATTCAATACCTAGTTTTAAGGCTTTTATAAGTTCATTGCAACTGCCGCACCTCATCAGTTTTTCGCGAAATTCTTTGGCGCCGTCAAAACCATTTATATAAATTTTGCAGAATTTGTTGAGGGTGTGGATGGAGCGTTCGCCGCCCTGCCAGGTTTGGGCGAACAGTTCGACCTGTTTTTTGTAGAGCGCCGCGCGCTGCTCGGCAGTATAGTTTTGCCATGGGCTGTGTTCGGCGAATATAAATGGATCATGGAATACGCCCCTGCCGATCATGATACCGTCCAGTTGGTAGCGCTGGGCCAACTCCAAACCTTGCTGACGGTTCATGACGTCGCCGTTACCGACGATCAGAGTTTCGGGAGCCAGGCGATCGCGCAGTTCGCGAGCTTGGCCGATTACTGCCCAGTCAGCTGGCACTTTGCTCATCTGTTTGCGAGTCCGGCCATGGATAGTTAGCATGTTAAGCTTCTTATCCAGCAGAAATTCAATCCAAGTCAGATCGACTTCGTTGAAGCCAACGCGCGTTTTGATACTCAGCGGCAACTTGTCTGCCAGGCCTTCTTTGGTGGCATTAATAATCTGTTCTGCCAGCGGCCGATCGTTCATCAGCGCGCTACAGGTACCGTTTTTGACCTCTGTTTTTTGCGGACAGCCCATGTTGAGATCGACACCGGCGAAATTGATGCCATCGGGCAGTCCGAGCTCGCGCGCGAACGTGCTATCGGCTATCTGCTGGGCGGTTTTATAAAAATTTTCCGGTATCTTGCCCCAAATCTGGGCGACCAAGGGCTGTTCACCCGCCGCAAAACGTAGTTTTTTCAATAATTTTTGGCGGCCGGGGCTTTGCAGGCCATCGGCATTCACGAATTCCGTAAAACATAGATCCGGCGCGGCGCAATCAGTTATGATTTGCCGGAATACCGTATCAGTCACGTCGTCCATCGGCGCCAATACGAAAAACGGCTTGGGCGCGTTACTGAAAGAAAACATCGGACTTAATTATAGCTGTTATTTTCGATTACTTTTGGCGGCCAATCTCGCGGCGCGCAATACCTCGGCGACCCTACTCGTAGGTCTATACAGACTTCGAGCGTTCGTAAGAGTTAGGCGCTTTGGCAACTTGTCCGCGTCGCGTAGCCCGCGAGCTTGCCTCACGCTGGAAGGAGGAGGCAATGTCTCAATATCAGTGACAAGCGACTCAACCGGCGTCAGACCAGTAAGAGGCTCCTCGGAGCCGCGAAGATCAGGAATACGCTGGCCTCCAATGGGGACCCCGCCTAGGATCATTCCTTCTCCTGACTCAACTGAAGACACGCTTTCTGACATATATTTTATTACTATACCATACTTATATTAAATTTACAACGCTTGTGCTTACACCTCTCGACAAAGTACTAAAGACTTTAGCGCAAATCAATCTCCTACGCTGTAAACTATGTTACTTGGTAATTATTAAAAATGCCTTAAAAAGCAGTCGGAGGCCACGTAACGCTTTGATTTACCGGGTGTTTTGGTCTTCAGTTTCTGTGTCACCAAGTCGCAGCTCACGACGGGTGAATCGACGGCGTTTCTTGGGCCGATACTTTTGACCACTAAATTCTGTGGGATCCACAATGGTGCCGGCGGCTTTTTGCGCCCCACTCTGGTTAAAACCAGCTTGATCAGTTAGCCTGTCTTCCCTGTCACCACGCCGTTCAGTTTCTGCCTCACGCGCGATAGTACCAGGCCCATCAATTTCGGCTCGCTGTTGACAAGCAATTCTACCAGCCCTCCTACTTGCAGTACTTGGTGGCCCTAGTGATGGCACATGCGTATCTGGCGCAGGGAAAAAACTGCCTTCAATATTAGTCGTTGGGCCACCGAGCGTCATCGCTCCTTCCATTGGCGGATGTATAAGGCCGCCTTGATTTTGTCGATCAATGAGATGCTTTACTGCCATACTTGGTATTATATCACGCTTATGCAAGTTTTACAAGATGTGGAAGTTATGTTATTCCCATTTGAAGACGCGGAAGGCGATGACGTAGATGACGACGAACCAAATGGCGATCAAGCCGAGTTGCGGGCCGATGTCGACTAGATGCTTGCCTTCGGTGGTCAGCTGACGCAAACCATCAATAACGGGGGTAAGTGGCAGATAAGTGGTCACTGATTGCAACCAGTGAGGCATCTCGAAACGCGGGAAAAAAGTGCCGGACAGGAATAGCATGGGAAAGACGATGATGTTGGCTAGCGGCGCGGCTTGACGCTCGTTTTTGGCCCAGCCGCCGATGGCCAGACCAAGACCAAGGATCATGAAAATACTGAGCACCGTAAAAATCAGTATTTCGGGGTAATTACCGTTGATCTTAAGATGGAATATACTGATAGCCACGATGAACTGGATGGCGATCGACACGACGCCGGTGATGGCCTGGCTGAACATGGTGGCCATGAAATATTGCCAGACTTTTATGGGGGTAGTGTGCAGGCGGCGCAGGATGCCTTGCTTTTTGAGCTCGGGGAAGACATTGACCGGACCGAAGATACCAAGGCCAATGATCGAGAAGCCGAGTAAACCGGAAAAGGTGTAGTCAAAAGCGGTCAGACTCTTTTCGTTGAGCTGCTTGCCGGTGACTGAAAATGGCGCTTGCTGTTTGACGAATTGACTATTGAGACCTTTGAAGGTGCCCTGCAGCACAGAGGTCAGCGTCTGGCCAGTGCCAGAACTGCTTTGGTTGTATAGTAGCTGGGCCTGGCCGGAAGGGTAGGATTGGCCAGCCTTGACGGCTCCAAAATCTGACGGCAGCACGATGATGCCGTCGATCTGGCTTTTGCCCATTTTGTCTTTGGCGGTAGCTAGACTAGTGATTGACTTGTCGATTTTGAAGACTTTGCCTTTTTCAAGCTGCCGCACGAACGTGGTGGCAAAGGGGGTCTTTGACTGATTGAGCAGCGCCACGTTGAACGAGACGTTGCCGCTGTTGCCACTGCTCAGACCACCGAAGACAAACAGGAAAATCAGCGGAAACAGGACACCAAAAAACAGCGCCAGGCGATCGCGGAAAAAACGGCGGGTGCTGAGTTTGGTGAAGATCAGGACGGTGCGGAGTTGTTGTTTCATATTCATCGGCTTAATCCCTTAGTCCTTTGCCGGTCAGATCGATAAAAACGTCATCGAGGTTGGCTTGCTCGACGTGCTGGGCTTTGGTGAAACCGCGCTTCAGGAGTTGCTTGATGAGGTTTTTTGGCGTGTCGAGGGCGATAATTTTGCCATCGTCCATAATGGCGACGCGGTCGCACAGTAGCTCGGCTTCGTCGAGATAGTGGGTGGTCATGATGACCGTCACGCCTCTGTCGCGCACCTGCTGAATGAGATCCCAGAGATTGCGGCGTGCCTGCGGGTCGAGGCCGGTGGTCGGCTCATCCAGGAAAAAGACCTTGGGACTGTGCACTAGAGCCGTAGCGATGCTTAGGCGCTGTCGCTGGCCGCCAGAAAGCTGCTCGGCGTAGCTGCCAGCTTTTTCGCCTAGCTGAACGTCATCGAGAAATTCTTGGGTATTGACTCTTTCACCGTATGCGGCCGCGAACATCTCTATGATTTCTGATAATTTCTGCTTGTCTTGAAAAGCAGCAGTCTGCGGCTGGACACCGATAATTTGCTTGATGTCGTTGGGGCGAGTGGCCACGTCGATGCCATTGACCGAGATGGTGCCTCCATCGATCTCGCGCATGG
>JBAQZF010000102.1:0-15931 GCA_049790715.1 Saccharimonadales bacterium (SeqCode)
CAGCATGATTGATGATCGGGCCATGCGGCTGCGGGCCTAGTTCGGCTAGCAGGAAGTCTTTGATACCGACGTTGCCGACGAAACAAATACCCTGACTATCCTTTTTTGCGGCGGTCGATAATTGCAATTTTGTTGCAATTTTACGTACTTCTGTTTTGTGCAATTCACCGATTGGCATCAGGCTTTTGCGCAAAGCATCCTCGGTGACACGATACAAAAAATAGGACTGGTCTTTGGTTTTGTCAATTCCCGTTAGGAGCTTAGCTTGATAGCTCTTGCCTATCATCTCTTGCCTTGTCTTCGACTCTGATTGGGAATTAACTGGGGGCTTAGAAATATTGCTGTTGCTTGTCTGGATCCCCGCGTTCGCGAGGATGACAGGAGCGCTGTCGTCACTTATTTGGATGCGGGCGTAGTGGCCGGTGGCGATCAGGTCAGCGCCATCGTCCAGCGCGGTTTCCAAAAACAGTTTAAATTTCACTTCTTGGTTGCACATGATGTCTGGATTTGGCGTCCGGCCAGCCTGATACTCGGCTACCATATAATCAACGACTTTGTGACGGTATTCAGTTTCGAAGTCGTACATTTTAAACGGAATACCGAGCTGCACCGTTACGCGCTTAGCGTCCTGATAATCTTCCTTCCAAGGGCACACAAAGCCAGGCAGATCTTGGCTCCAGTTCTTCATATAGACGCCGGTGACGTCATAGCCCTGCTCTTTGAGCAGCGCCGCCGTTACCGACGAATCAACACCGCCAGACATGCCGACATATACTTTTTTTGCCATATCTAATCTATTTTAACAAATTACGGAGTTGTATGCACCTCTAGACAATCACTTTTCTTGAAGCTGGGAAGAGCAGCCCGCAAGACGAATTTACTTCGGCTTTCGGCGCGATGAGAAACCCATGACAATGGGTGTCTCATTATCTATACGTCGAGGAAGACAATGACTTGGTCGGCTTTGACGTGGATGATGCCGCCGGAGATGCGGATGCGCTGCTCGCCGGTATCTACCGTTCGGATGATTAGATCGCACGGGTTGAGCAGCGAAATGAAGTTGTGGTGTTTGGGCAAAATGTCGAACGGGCCGGTGGCGTTTACGGCGGTCAAACTAAATGCCTGGCCGTCATAGTAGTCGCGAAATGGCGAGTAGACTTTGACCTGCATGCTGCGCTGGCCGGTGACCTTGGTTTGGCTATAGTCCCTCAGCGCGCGGACTTGTTGTCTTTCGGCAGTCGATTGATCGGGTGCTGCCTGCTGATCTACGACGTGCTGTTGAGCGGTGCCGGCGGTCTGGTCACTCATACGACGATTTCCTCGATGCTCTTGAGCGTCTCTTCGCGGCTAAAAAACTCGCCGGGTATGCCGGTGTGTCGAGTCATGACGCTCATGTTTTGCGTAAAATTAGCTAGCAATTTTTTGGCTTTGGCGTAGTCGGCGCGGTCAGCCGGACTGAGTTCGTTTTCGCCGATGATGGCGATGATGTTTTTGAGCGACTCGTACTTGCGGAGCAATGCTTGCACCTGGACACTCAAAACGTAGTGGCGCTCGCCGACAATCTCGGGTGTCAGCAATGAGGAAGTGGTGAGATTGAGATCAGCGGCCGGCCGGATGCCCTGCTCGGCGACTTTACGGCTCAAAACGATTACGGAATCCATCTCGTGCTGGATGAATTGGACGGCTGGATCGCTGATGTCGTCAGCTGGCACGTAGATGGTCTGAACGGAGGTGATGGAGCCATTTTCGTTGGAGCTGAGGCGATCTTGCAACGTCTTTACGTCTGAAAAAATGGTCGGCTCGTAGCCGCCTTCGCTGGGGGTCTGATCTAGTAGCGTGGCTAGCTCGTTGCGGGCCTGGACGTAGCGGTACATGTTGTCTGCGAAAAACAGCACGTCTTTGTGCTGCTCGTCGCGGAAGTATTCGGCCGCGGCCGTAGCCGAAACGCCGACGAGCGAGCGCTGGACAGGATTTTCATTCATCTGCGCGAAAAACATGCAGGTATTTTTGAGCAAGTCGCTGTCTTTGAGCGTGGTAAACAGTTCGTGGCCTTCGCGAATACGTTCGCCGATACCAGCGAAAAATGACAGGCCGCTACCGGAACGGGCGATGTTGTTGATCAGCTCCATGGTCAGCACTGTCTTACCGACGCCGGCACCGCCGATGATGCCAATTTTGCGGCCTTTGACGAACGGCGTGAAGAAGTCGATCACCTTGATGCCGGTTTCCAAAATCTCTGGTTTGGTGACAGTGAAATCGGTGGTGCGCGGCGGTATTTTCAAGATATCTTTGCGGCTGGCCGCTTCGCTGGGCAGTGGGTCTAGGCCGTCCAGCGGGTCGCCCAAAGCGTTGAGCACGCGGCCGATGATCGGATCGCCGATCGGGATTTCAATGCCTTTGTGAGCGCGCTCTACCGGCATGCCTTTGGCGATTCTATAATCACTGCGAACGTTGAGGCAAAAAGCGACGCCGCCAGGCTCCAAATGATCGACTAATAGCTGGGTGTCATGGCCGTTTTGAATGACGATCAGCTCGTTGAGCTCTGGCAAGTCATCGTCAAACTGTGCCCGCACCACGAAATCTTTGACCGCGATAATTACGCCAGGCATCTTTAGGCTCCCGCTCCGACTGTTACTTTTTTGAGACCATTGACGACTTCTTTAAGGCGCTCGTCTTTGACGTGGCGGCGGGCTTGGTTATAAGCAAAATGAAGTTCGTCTTTTGACTCGTCAGCACGTTGGTGCGAAGTGCTCATAGCCCGAAAGCGCGAAGCATACTGCGCGAGCTTGGAATTGAGTATCAACTGACTGATAGCGATCTGCATCATGGAGCGCTCCAGGTGGGCAGCCACCGCGTAGGTGCTTGGTTCAAAGATATAGGTTGCTTCGCTGATTATCTCATCGGCTTTGCGGCTAGCATCGCCGCGTTCTTTGACGGCGTTAGAAAGCTCGATGCGCTTTACTTCCTGGCTCATCAGCGAGACGTATTCCTGGTAAAACAGCTGCGTCGAGCGATACTGCTGCACTTCGTTGACGATGGGAGCGACATTGATATTTCGGTCTTTCTGCGGCATGCGGAAATACTTCTTGTAGGCGATTCCCCGCTGGGCTAGCTGTATGGCGCCATGGTGGCCGATGACGATAATGTCGTGTTTGGCCTGATCGTAAGTTTCCAGCATCAGCTGGACTAATTTCTGGTCGATGTCACCGCTAAAGCCGCCTTCGCTGGTCACGATAATCAACAAATCTTTGTCGATAGTATGAGCGCTGGCCTTGTCGCGACCAAAGCTAAACACGTCGCCAGCCTGTAGTTGCGAATAAATACGCCACAGCTCGTCGAAAAACTTCGCTGATTGCTGTACTTGGCTTTTTATCTGGGAAATGCGCATGCTGGCGATGCCTTCGAACGCGCTGGTCAATTCTACCAGCGTGAGCATAGCCGTTTCTTTGTCGGCGAGTTCGCTGAGTTGTTTCACGAGGCTGCTCCGATTGGTTTTTTGGCGTCTTTTTTGTGTTTGGCTTTTGGCTGTTTCTCGGATTCAGGATGATCGTCACTTGGCGGTTGGCCGGCTGAAGCGTCGTGATCTCCTGTTTCGGCTTTTTCCGCGGGACTTTCTTGGTCGGCGGCGTCCAGCGCGGCCGGTTGATCGACGAGGCACTCAGTCTTGAGCAAGTCGCGGACTGTTTCGTAATCTTCGTCTTTGGTGATGCGAGCGGCAAAGCCGGCGACGTTAAGTTTGAGGACGCTGACGTCGAGTTTTTCTCCATCCGCCAGATTCAACACCAGATCGAGCATCAGCTGTTGGGCCATCAACGAAAACGTCTCGGATGGGCTTTGGGTGAGCACGTCAAAGATATTTTTACCAACGCTGAGTGCCCGTTTCGCTTCGGCACCAAGCTCCGAGCCAAAGTGCGAAAACTCTTCGGCTTGGCGATAATCGGCCAATATTTTGAGCGTGGCGGCGGCTAGCTTTTTTTGGCGTTCAGTGTGGCCGGCACCACCGGCACGCGTCACGCTCAAACCCATGCTCAGCGCCGGACGGACACCGCTGCGGAAAATACCGGTGTCGAGAATCCACTGCCCATCAGTAATCGACATGATATTGGTCGGCAAGTAGGCAGTAATGTCACCGCTATCAGCGTGGACGATCGGCACGCAGGTCAGGCAAGCGCCGTTCTTTTCCAACCGGCCAGCCCGCTCCAGCAGACTAGAATGGGCATAAAACATGTCGCCTGGGTACGAGTCGCGGCCCGGACTGACACCTGATAGCAGAGCGACTTCGCGGTAGGCGTGGGCATGGCTAGTCAAGTCATCATAAATGATAATCGTGTCTTGGTCACACTTTTGCCACAAATATTCAGCCATAGAGCAGGCCACGTATGGCGCCAGATAGCTCATGATCAACGACTCGAACATCGTCGCTACCACGACGATAGCTTTTTCCAGGCCGCCATTTTCCTGCAAGCGAGTCAAGAGGGTGTCGACATCGCTGCGCCGCTTGGCGATCAGGCAGTACACCACCACCTGATCAGTATTTTTTTGATTGATCGTCAGCTGCGTCACCAGCGTGCTCTTGCCTGATTTGCTATCGCCGAGCAGCGCCATACGCTGGCCGCGCACGATCGGAAACAGCGCGTCGATGGCCGTCACGCCGCTTTCCAGCTGATCTTCTACCAGGCGGCGTTCATAGAGCGGCGGCGCGGTGTTAAACACCGGCCAGACGCCGTCAGCGGCGATCGGCCCTTTGCCATCTAGGGGATCACCAGTCACAGACACCACCCGACCGACAAAGTCTTTGCCGACCTTGCAGACCAGCTCCTGGTACTGCACGACGGCTACCATGCCAGTTCGCAGGTTCTTGGAGCCAAGATGCAGTATCACGACGTGGTCTGCTTGCACTTGGTGCACGAAACCCTTGCTGCCATCCTCGAACATCACTAGCGAATGCACCGCGCAGGGCTGCAAACCACGCACTTTGATCAAAAATTTCTCGACAGCGATGACTTCACCAACCGGATTTCCAGCCTGGACTAATTTGTCAAAGTGCCGGTTATCGCCGGTCATGTCTGCGCCTTTTCGAGCATCAACTTACTCGTCAGCAGGTCGCGTTTCTTGGCAAAATCCTGCCGCAGCGAAAAATCAAACTGCTTATTGGTGCTACGCACGATACAGCCAGCGCCGATCGTCGGCTGCAGCCCGATAGTGACTAGTGCCAAGGGGTGAATCTCCTGGCGCAGCCAAGCCGTCAATTTGCCCATAAACGCCGCTGACGGATCAGCGCTAAAACTCATGTGCAGCACTGGCGCGCGGTCTTTGACAGCCTGCAGAAACTGCGCGAGTGCCGCGCGGTCAGCCTCGCGCAACAGATTGAGTTTATTCTGCTCGACCAGCTGGTTCATCAGCTGGCTGGTTTTGGGCACTCTGACTTCACTACCGCCAGTCCGTACGCCTAGCTGGAGTAGTGCGTCGTTGATATTCCCTAGCTCGCGTATCAGCCGTCCGACATCGGCCGGACTACTTATCAACACTGGCAGACTGGCTGCCTTGGCCGCTTCAGGCGCCATGCTGGATGTCCTCGATGATAGCTTGTTTATTAGCTTCCAGCTCCGCCAGGATGTACTCTAACTGATCAGAGAGATCGATCTGATTGCCAATTGCCGCCAGCACGTAGTGATTGACTATATTCCCCATATTGGTCTCGAAGTGCTGCAGCAGTTGCTGTTTTTCGGCAACGACTTCTTTCTGTACCTGATCGCTCAGCACCTGGCGCTGCTCGTCAATGGCCGTATTAGTTTTCTGGATAGACTCGATCGCCAACTGCTTGGCGTCCATGATCGACTGCTCGTACTTATCAAACTCCTCTTTGAGCTTCCGCGTGATCTCGGTCTTCATGTACTCGTTGAGCTGCGAAGTCGTCAGACGCAGATCTTGCTGCAAGAACATAGCGTTTTCACCGATAATTTTTTCGAAATGAAGGCGACCACGATTGCGCAGTTCTTCACGAAAATCTTTATTAAAAACGTGCTCGACGTCCTGATCGGCCGCTTCTTCTAGAGAATTGGGCTGGTTAGCAGACTGTTTCGGGGCATTTACGCGGCCCAGCCGTACCGCCAGCCAAATAAAAGCAATGCCCGCGGCACCAAGCACACCCAAAATTAGTACCAGCCACCAGATTGTCACGCTTGTTTACCCACCATATGCTTTTTCATAATCCTGCGACCTAAAGGACTTTCGCGAAAACGCTCAAGCTTCAGGTGTAAGTATACCGCAAAACACTCCTGACAAAAACTATTTGAGCACTTGTTTTCTCTGCGCTAAAAGCACAAGCCCACAATCAGTTGATAATAACTAACTTAGCGAGCGTATGGACGGTCTGTTCAATCATGTCACTGGTAGTAGCTCGACCCATCGTAAATCGTAGTGAAGACTGAGCCGCGTCATCACTTAAGCCTATGGCTCGCAAGACATGTGAAGGTTCTTCGTTGCTGGCGCTACAGGCTGAACCGGCAGCCGCCATGATGCCGGCTTCGTCGAGCTGGATGAGTAATCGCTCGTTATCGTGGCCAGGAATCGTTATATGTACATTATTTGGCAGACGGAATTTTTTGGAACCGTTGATCATCACATTCGGAATTTCTTGCTCCAACGATGAGAAAAACCGCGTCCGCAGTGCTTGCAAGCGCTTAGTTTCTCGCGCTCGATCCGCTTGAACTAATTCCAGCGCCGTTGCCAGCCCAACAGCTCCGGCCACATTTTCAGTACCAGAACGTAGATTCCGTTCCTGGCCACCACCGTCTATCAGTGGCGAAAGTTTCACACCAGCTTTTACGTATAGCACGCCACTCTGTTTCGGGCCATAGATTTTACCACCGTTGAGCGTTAAGAGGTCTACACCGAGCCGCGCGACATGCAGATCAAGATAATTGGCCGCTTGACAGGCATCGGTGTGCAGATACAACGGATAGGTTTTGCCTAACGGACGCGCTGCGCGCTTTTCAGCTACGATACGAGCAATATCACGAATTGGCTGAATAGTACCAACTTCGTTATTAGCATATTGCACGCTGACCAGCACTGTTTTTTCGTCAATCTTTTGACGCAAATCATCGAGGTCAATCCGGCCGTCAGCCGCGACTGTTACTTCGCGGCAGTCATATCGGGCTGCTGGCGCTAGCACCGATTCGTGCTCGATACCGCTTACCACGATATTACCCTCGGGGAACTGCCGCATGACGCCATGAATGGCCAGATTATTGGCCTCAGTGCCACCAGCGGTAAATATAATCTCACTAGAACGAGCACCGAGCCAATGCGCCACTTGCCTGCGAGCCGTCTCTAGCGCTTCGCGCGCTTTCAGTCCAGTGTTATACGTAGCCGAAGGATTATAAAAATTGTCGCTCAGATACGGCTGCATAGCTGCCAGTACCCGCGAATCAACCGGCGTGGCCGCCGCGTAATCTAAGTAAATTTGTTGAGATGACATGATAAATTAAGTATAAACTCACCTGGCTCGCAAAGAGAATAATCTAAGCAGCTTGCAGCATACGCTGATATTCAGCACCAACCTGCTGTTGGTACAATTCAGCCGCTCGAGAAAGATTGCGCGCCTCAGCTCTGGTAAGGCGCTGATACGCTTCGCCGCCTTGTGATTTTAGAATGCCATTTGGCCGAACAGTGTAGCGCGTAGTAACGACTTTGCGCTCACCATTTTCAGTCCATTCTTCGTGCCACACCCAGGTGTGCTCATCCAAACAGAAAAACTGCCTATGATGGCCTTTTGGAATCGGGCCAAACAGCTTACCGCCCAATTCGGCTTCATGACGGATAAGGGAGCGCTCCAGGTCAGCCTGCTGATCATCGTCGCTGCGAGGAAAAATCTTAGGCAGTAGTTTCATAATTTACAGCCTCCTGCCGGCCATGCTCATCGGCCAAGCGTTGTCTAATTTCCGCTAAGCGTTGCTCTTCGGCAGACTCTATCTGATATTCTTGGGCCGCGGCGGAGCTAATCACCTTTTCACCTAGTACGTTCGCGGCAGTGTTGGACTGATTGAAGGTAGAAGGTATCGGAACTAGTTGCTCTTGAGGAAGATAGCTATACTTAACCTGCGCGCCAGAAATAGTATTCGAGGCGAGCGTGCTAATCCTATACCATCGCGCGTGAATGGCTCTTTGGCCTTCTTGCGTACTCTCGGGTGATTTAGGTCCGTTAAAAAGCATCTGTCGTATTCTTCTTTCGTAATTCCTTTAGATGCCAAACAACGTACGGGCATTGCTGGTTGTGACCGCGGCGAGATGCTCGCGACTTTCGCCGCGGAGCTCTGCTAGGTAATCAGCAATAGTTCCCACACGTTTTGGCTCATTTATACTACCACGATACGGAACAGGAGTCAAGAAGGGGGCGTCAGTTTCCAGTAGTAATTTTTCCAACGGAATAGATTGGTGCATCTGTTGCTGAGCCGTATCTTTCGTAAATGTCGCGATGCCATTAACCCCTATATACAAGCCCCGTTTCATGGCTTTCTCTAGGTTTTCAGAAGAGTCCGTAAAGCTATGTAATACGCCCCGCAACCCCTGATACTGGTCAAATATCGGCCAAAAGTCATCAAAAGCCTCGCGGACATGAAATATCAGGGGTAAATCATGTTCAAGCGCTCGTTCAATCTGAAATTTCAGAATCTCAATCTGAGCTGCTTTTGGAGAATGACTATAGTAGAAATCTAACCCGCATTCTCCTACGGCTACCACTTTTTGGCGCTTAACAAGTCGGGTAAATTCTTCCAGTTTTGCATGCTTACCAGCGTACTGCTGTGCCTCATGCGGATGAATCCCCACCGATGCCCAGCAGTTTTCACGACTTTTCACGAAATTGACCGCCAGCTGGCTATCTTCTAGATCGCAGCCAACGCAGATTAAACGCGTCACATCCGCTTCTTTGGCAGCCTCAATCAACTGAGCACCAGAGACGTTTTTAGCTTTTTGCCACAATTGCCGCGTATGAGCCTCGCCGCCTGAAGGTATCCCAGCAGACTGGATATGGCAATGGGTATCAACGAGTTCGGTCATGAGTGTATTGTAGCGCAATCTCAAGGCTCGTTAGCCGATCTATAAGGCTTGAACTTTTTGATCAGTCTCTTGTTTAGGAAATAGCGTGCCCTCGATGGGGCTTACCAGACCTTCTTTAAAAACGGCTTGTATTTTGGCGGCGGTATCTGGCATGAATGGCTCGAGCAGGTCGGCGATTTGCAGCAGCGCGCTTGCTTGATAGGCCAGCACTTCGCGCAAATGGTCGGTATCATCGCCTTTGGCAATTTCCCAAGGTTTTTCTTCGTCTATATACTGGTTGAGCCCACGAACTTGCTCCCAGACTTCGTCAAGAGCTTTGTCAAAACGGCAAGCAGCCAGCGCGGCTTCATACTGAGCAATATCGTGTTCGGCCGGCGGTATGTCGCCGACGACGCCTTCCTGATATTTTTGGACCATCGCGACGGTGCGCTGAACGGCGTTGCCAAGTTCATTAGCAAGTTCATTGTTGTATGCTGCCTCAAATGTCGCCCAGCTGAAGTCGCCATCGTTGTAGCTCGGAATGTGCCGTAAAAAGAAGTAGCGGAACGGATCAACACCGTATTTGGCAATAATTTCCTGTGGCGCGATGTAATTGCCCAGACTTTTGCTCATTTTTTTACCATCGATATTGATAAAACCATGCACATAGAGCTGCTTGGGTAAGGGTAAGCCAAGGCCTAGGAGTATTGCTGGCCAAATAGCAGCATGAAAACGAATAATATCCTTGCCGATAACCTGCACGTTTGCCGGCCAAAAATGCTTGAAATCCGCATGTTCGGGATACCCTAGCACCGTAATGTAGTTCATGAGCGCCTCGAACCACACATACATCACCTGGCGAGAATCATCGGGCACTGGAATCCCCCAGCTAATCTTGTCCGCGGGACGAGAAATACTAATGTCGGTTAGACCGGCATTGATAACTGCCAAAATCTCATTGCGCCGCGTCTCGGGTGTAACTTGAAATTCGTTTGATTCTATGGCCTGTTTGATCTGATCAGTGTAGGCGCTAAGTTTGAAGAAATAGTTTTCTTCTTCGATCTTCTCATAGGGCCGATTGTGTTTGGGGCACACACCGTTATTGGCCTTGACTTCAGCTTCGGTGAAAAATGCTTCATCGCCGGTACAATACCAGCCGACATATTTGCCTTTGTAGATGTTTTTCTGGAGCGCTTTCCAGATGAGGGCAGCTCGCTGTTCGTGTCCAGGATCGGTCGTACGAATAAACCGATCATTACTGATATTTAATGTTTTAGCTAGCTCACTGAAATGTTGGCTCATCTGTTCGGCCAGTGCTTTTGGTTCTAGTTTTAATTCAGCTGCTTTTTCGGCAATTTTGCCGCCATGCTCATCAGTCCCCGTACTAAAAATCACCGTATCGCCGCGCTGTCGTGCCCGACGGGCTAGGACGTCAGCCATGATAAATTCCATGGCATGACCTAGGTGCGGCTCGCCGTTGACATAGGGAATTGAAGTACATACGTAATAGTTGCTCATTGTATTAAGTCTACCTGTTTACAGAGATAATAAAAAATTTGAGGAAGAGAAAGATTAAGCCCCGACGGGCATCATGCGTCGATAAAGACCCCTGGCGCGCATACTCATCTGGTACATTATACCTCTTCTTCGAGTAGTTTTACTACTTCTTGAGCTTCGGACGCGTCCAGATCGGTAAACAAATCAGTTTCATATTTTTCGGCTACCTGATAGATATAATCTTTGAAATAGCGCGGCAGCACATGGAAATGCACGTGATCGACCTTGAGTTTGCTTTGTTTCATGAATGGCCGGTAATTTTGCCTGACGTCGCAGCCGTCGCCCAGTTTGCCGATGATCTTTTGCTCAATAAAAAATATCAGCCCGAAGATGTCTTTTAGCTCCCTATCTGTCAATCCCCAAGGTTTTTCGACGTGACGCTTGGGTAATACGAGAAAATGTCCGGGCGCTTTGCGCGGATTACTGAGTAGCACCCGCGCGGTAGCATTTTCTTTTAAAATCCGCTCATTGAGATCACAAAATGGACACTTATTCATAGCCGTACCTTAGTATACAACAGCGTTAATTGAGCTCCGCTCCGGCTTCAAAGCGATAGTCCAGATCTTCGAACAACACGCCCAATCTAGCCACTTCTTTTGCTTGCTGGCGATAGCTGGTCTTTAGACTGTTGACATCGGTTTGCGTGGCGCGAAGCAGTATGCCCTGCTGCCCCTGGACCATCTTGATCTGCTTAATATCGTCGCGCATATTCCCAGAATCGGCCTGCAAATCACTAACGTCCGTTCGTACGCCCCTGAGGTCAGCTTGCATTTCCTTGAGATCGGTACGCATACTCTTGAAATCAGTTTGCATGCTCCCGAAGCCAATCTGCATATTTCCAAGATCGGTACGCACACTTCCGAGGTCAGTTTGTACGTTTCCAATGTCGGCCTGCATACCTTTAAAATCAGTTTGCAAATCCTTGATATCAGTCCGTAAATCATCGGTGGCTAGGCGTACAATCTCAAGAAATTGTTGTTGCAGTTTTGGGTCCGTCAAATCCATCATATATCCTCACTTTGGGATATTAATTATACTGCCGGTTTTAGCCTCGGCCAAGAAAAAGCCTGACTTTTTCGAACAATTTAATAATTAGTTAAGCCTCGGATACATCAGCTTTACTGATAATCCCTCGCCTGGTTTTTGCGTTCCTTGGCCTCAAAGGCATCCGACAGATCCACGTCGAGACGATTGCACAGATCTATGAGCAACCAGAAGATATCGGCCAGCTCATCGGCGGCTTCATGCTGGTGGGAATGCGCGCTAACTTTTTGGCCATTGGTCTTGCGGATAGCTTTAGCCAGCTCGCCGACTTCTTCGACCAGCAGCGTAAATACTTCGGAGACAGTTTCCGTATCGAATCCTCGCTCTACTACTAGCTGGCGAATACGCTGCTGGTAGTCACGCAAGTCTGGGTTATTTGTCTGCTTACTCATAGCGGGCGGTCGATGTAATCCTGACAGAAACGCTCGAAGACGGCATTGGTCCAGCCGAAACCGGTTTGCGACGGGTAGAGGCCCTTGACCGGCGGTTTCTCAGGCGACACGACGTTGTATTTTTCCAGGAAGACGTGATTGTCGTTGAACCAGTAGAGGTTGGTTTTGAGCCATTTCATGGCGATGCGACGAGCGTCTTGGTGGTAGCCGTAGCGCTCCAGGCCCTTGATCACGATGAAATGCAGCGGCGCCCAGCCGTTTGGATAGGCCCACTGGGTCGGCATGCTACCGAGCTCGAACGGGCCAAGCGGCAAGGCGTCGGTCGTCGCCAGGCCGCCCTTGTTTTCGAAGCGGCGCAGGGCTTTAACCATACTGGCCGCTTGTTTGTCGTCGACCATGCCGGCCCACATTGGAAAGTATGCTGCCAGGCTGCTGACATTGCCACGTTTCTCTTTGGCGTAATTGTAGTCGTAGTACAGGCCCTTGGCGCGGTCCCACATTAGCTCGTTCATGGTTGTTTTGCGTACTTTTGCCAGATCATCCCAGTGCGCCGCTTCGCGCTTATCGTCAAAGATACGGGCCACGCGAGCAAAGTCAGTTTCGTATTTGTATAGCAAGGCGTTGAGATCAACTGGCAGATAATTCAGCGCTTTCCGGTCAAAGCGCGGCGTCATATCCCAACCACTCTCGGCCTCAGCCAGATCATGCAAGTAATTGATGTCGTAGTAACGGCTCAGACCGCGGTAGACTTGCCGCTCATTGGGCTTTTTCATGCCCATCCAAACGTTAGCGTACTCTTGCTGAGCCAGCTCCATGGCCTGCTTGAGCCAGTCTTTGTCGAGATTGTACTGCTGGTAGAGATCGAAAATAAAGGTCGTTAGAAACGGCGGCTGCGAACGCCCCATCAGATAGGTGCGCGAGGCGTTGGGGATGACTTTGAAACGCTTGAGCAGCGCCAGCAGGTCTTCCAAAATGCCGGTCACTAGCTCCTGGTGTTCAGCGTCCAGCAACCCCTGTATCATAAAATAGCTATCCCAGTAATACAGCTCGTAGAAGTCAAAACCGGTTTTTTCGCGGTATGACGGCACTAAATACGGCTTAGGCAGACCGAGCAGACTCTCGTCGTCCTTCGGGTGAAAGCGCTCCACCTTTGGCCAATAATTGGCTATATAATCCCGCGCCACGCGGACGTCTTCGGGTGTTAGCTCCTTATCAGGACGAAATGAGAACTGCAGTGTCTTGCTAACCAATTCCTTGGCTTTATGGAATGTTGACATGCACTCAGCCTAACGGTTAGCTACTGACTAGGTCAAGCTGAAGCGGTAATAATATCGACGCCAGCTATGTAATGTGAATATACTAATAATTATAGAAGTTTACCGTAACGCGATTATTCGATACGAGCGCATATAAAAATGAGCAGGGTTTTTCACCTGCTCATTAATGCTTACTTGGTCTACTGACTAGTAGCGAGGACGCTCTTCGCGAGGGCGGGCTTCGCTGACCACGATAGCGCGGCCGTCGAGCTCTTTGCCATTCAGCTGATCGACAGCTGCTTTGGCCTCTTCGTCGCTGGACATCTCGACAAAACCGAAGCCTTTGCTGCGGTTGGTCTCGCGGTCCATGATGACACTTGCTGATACCACAGTACCCGCGCTTGCAAAGAAATCTTTCAAGCTGTCATCGGTAGTTCCCCAAGCTAGGGAACCGACAAATAGTTTGGTTGCCATTATTACACTCCATTTACTGTTCGAGGTAATCTGGCAAACCAGTTAGCTGCTCCTCGGAAACATGTATTACTTAATTAAACTCTAGAACCTAACAAATGTTATTAGCAGCTTTTCTAGCGACATAAGTGTAACAGACCTTGAGGGGTTAGGCAAGCAAGGCTTAAGAGTTATTTAATATTTCTGGCCATTTTCACCTACAGCAGATGATGCGCGCCCTTAAAAATCACCTCGCTCAGGCCGATGACCAGCGCGCAACCCGCCAGGCCGACGATCAGGCCGCCCAGCAAAAACAGCGCGTCGTCGAGGATAAGCGCCAAACTAATCAACACCACGCCAAGCGACGGCAAAGTATCAAGACCGGAAAACGGCGGCGCCAGAAACGCCGTCAGCGTCAGGCCAAAAACTACCAGGCTAATGAGCCGCGCCGCGAGCGGCAGCCTAAAGATCTGCTGCCATCGCGGACTGGACCGCCGCTCAAACCACCGGACGCGCCGCAGCAGCAGCGGTATCACCTTGCCCCGCATGGCTTTGCCAAGTTTCATATGCTTCCAGCGCTTCGGCAACCAAGGTGTCTCCAGCCCGATAATCAGCTCCAGCGCCAGCAGCATGGTAATGATTTCGAACACGTGCGTGATACCGCCCGTCGGCAGCGGCAAGGCCGGCAAGATCATCAATAGCAAAAAACTAATCGCGAAACTTTTGTCCTGAAATACCTCTTCCAGGCTAGCTAGCGTTTTCGGCTGCTTACTTTTGAGCCACGTCTCAAGCTGATCGCTAAATTTCGACCGCGTGGTTGGTTGCTGTGTCATAACCTGTATCATAACAGACTGGCTCGATTAAAATTGCCGGCCCTTCCGCGCCAAGCCTAGACGCTCAAGCCTCAAAATAAAACAGCCAAAATAATTAGCTGACCCACGTAAAGACACTCTCGCTTAAGATCGTATGCGTATAACTGTCCGCAGATTTGAGAGATAGTGCTCGGGATTCACTTTTGGATGCTCCCTGAGGTACTCGGCGTGCCGCTCCCTGAAAGCGCCCAAACGAGCAGGTGGCAGCATACCTATCCTGATAGTAAGCTTAGACGTGGTATTCAGCGAAGCGTCCTGCTCCATGAGCCGTAGCGCCTGCTGAATCTCTTCCTCGTTCATGAACTTTTGCTTGTGCGGCTTCTGCAAGCGCTGGATGTTCACGAAGCACTCGTCTTGGGCTGCTTGGGTTTTTTAACTTCTTTTCGACCTTTATCCTTGGACATACGCACTCTTTTCTCTTTAGTCACCAAAATTCTGTCGCCTAGTCACCTCTAACTATACGCCTTTTCACCCCTTTAGCCTAATGACCTGTAGCTCACGAACAGTAAATTACCCTAAAGATCAGGTGTTGGAACAAATTCACACAAGTATACCGACATATGCATAGCCTACTTGGCTAGACTTTGTCGGCGAATACTACCAGCCGCTCCGCGAAACGATGCTGGGCTTTGTCCCACGCTCCCGTACACGTAATGAGGTTTAGGTGGGCACCGGTATCACTAGCAGTAAAGACTTCGCTGGGCTGCGCATTTTGATCGTACGTTTGGGTTTCTCGTACCACGAAAGAAGCAGTGTGATTTTCACTGTCAACAACCGACACGCGGTCACCTTTCTGAAGCTTATCAAGACCGCTAAATACACCGGGTTGGCCTTGTAGCCCATCGAGATGCCCTGCAATCACCGCGTCGCCTTTATTTCCTGGGAGAGATCCGTACTTATACCAGCCGACGTCTACCACGTTCGTGGGTACGGCCATGGCTCCATCTTTAGTAAGACCCATGTAGCTAATTTGGGTATCGACTTGTATTTTAGGAATCTCAAGGCGGGTTGGTAGGCCGTAATCAAATTCTTTGGAGAGTGAGCTTGGGGAAGAAAGTCTTTTGGCAGAAGCAGGGACGATTGCTGTAGCTGGTTTTTGATGAAGGCTTAGGATTGGGTATGATAGAAACACCAGACTGGCCGTACTTCCTAGAATAATTACTAGCAGAGCTTGCCTACGACTCTTCTGATATTTTTTGTCAATCTCGTATTTGATTGCTGACCAACGATCGCGAGGAAATTTATACTACTTTCAAATGTCTTTTCCGAATAAAGTAGACGGTTGACGAAGCCAGTAGCAGGACCGCCGCGAAACCCC
>JBAQZF010000103.1:0-9281 GCA_049790715.1 Saccharimonadales bacterium (SeqCode)
AAACATTACTTGCTAAAACCTTAAAGTCTTTCAACGAGAAGCTACTACCTTTGCTCCAATACATATAATCCAGATTAAGGCGTAGCGGTGTAAAGCGGTAGGCGTTATGTCGCCAAGTTGGATGTAAAACTGAACCGGTCCTAGAGTGCATAACGTCAGACACCTTCCGCCGCAAAGCCCCTGGTATGAGGCGCCACTCGTTCATGTCGCCAATCAAGATAGTATTTTGAGTATACGTTTCAGAATGAGCAATTTTATCAAGACTTTTCATGCCAACCTTATGATCTTTTAGCGAATCAACGGTGGCCAGTGGGTGCGCGACTATGATTTTAAGCTCCTGACCCTTTGGGAGAGTTGCTCTGACGCTTATAGCTTCTTTGTTAAAGCCAGGGTGGCCATGTTTGGCTGCATAGCCGTTCTTGCTTATTACAATCCGCTGCTTCTGATCTATGTTGAACCGCGAACAGAGAGCCGCGCCAGACATCCAGTAATCATCTAGCTTTGCCATATTCGCGCAATAGTTGTATTTATAACCTAACTTTTGCAAGTATGCTACTACTGGGGCGGCTTGGTCGTCTGATGCACGAACTACTTCATTTAAGGCTATAAAGTCTGGCTGGTGCTGGTCAACCAGTCGCTTCAGTTCATGCTTGAGACGATTGAATCGGGCACCTCCTTTTACCTGGTTGTGATACCAAATATTCCAAAAGAGAATAGAAAATGTCATACATGCATCTTAGCAAAAAACTTAGTACCTACAATAATTAATTATTTTAGCAAACCTTTATAATGCTATGGGTACGGCTTCAAAAGGCTTGCTACGCATGGTATTATAGAGGTGATATTCGCTTCACGGGGCGAAGAACTATTTAAGTTTGTAAAACTCTTTACAAATTCCAAGTTAAGGTGCTATACTTAATTGTTGTTATACATTTATGGCAGTTAATAAGGAAGTAATCGAGCTCACCGGAACAATTATCGAGACCCTCCCAGGGACTCAGTTTCGCGTAGAACTCGAAAACGGCCATCAAATTATAGCTCACGTCGCCGGCAAGATGCGGAAGCACTTCATCCGAATCGTTCCTGGCGACAGCGTTACTGTAGAGTTGACGCCTTACGATCTAACGAAGGGTCGGATTACGTACCGCAAGGGTTGAGAGCCCATAATATAAGAAGCAGTGAGTCATTGCCGAAATTAAGGAGCATGATCCGCATGAAAGTGCGTGCCAGTGTCAAGAAAATTAGTCCCGATGATAAAATTGTCCGCCGCAAGGGCAGGCTATACGTTATCAACAAGTTCAAACCAAAGCATAAACAGAGGCAGGGTTAGTTAGCTCATGGCAAGAATTTCCGGCGTGACTATTCCAGCCGATAAGCAAGTGTGGGTGGCTTTGACCTATGTCTACGGCGTTGGCCCCAAGACCGCCAACGACATCTTGACCAAAGCCAATGTCGAGAAGACTGCTCGCGTCAAAAACCTGACCGATGCCGAGATTTCCCGTATCCAGGACGTTATCAATGCCGATTTACTGGTAGAGGGCGAACTGCAGCGACTAGTCAGCGGCAATATCAAACGGCTCAAAGATATCAACGCCTACAGAGGTCTGCGTCACAAAGCAAGCCTGCCGTCCCGCGGCCAGCGCACCAAGACCAACGCCCGCACCCGCCGCGGCCGCAAAGTCACTGTCGGCGGCACCGCTAAGAAGGTAGCATCAAAGACCTAAAGATTATGGCAGACGACACCACGACCACTACCCCAGAAGAAGCAAAGATGACGGCGCCGGTTGAGGCTGCCGCTGAAGCGCCAACTACCGAAAAAGTCGAAACTACTGACAAGAAGATCGCTCCGAAGCGCAAAAAAGCCAAGCGTAGCGTACCCAGCGGCCAAGTCCACGTGCTGGCTACCTTCAACAACACGATTATCACGTTTAGCGACAGCAAAGGTAACGTCCTGACGACTTGCAGCGCCGGTGCCTGCGGTTTCCGCGGCTCCAAAAAAGGCACCGCCTACGCCGCCCAAGTAGCTGCCGAGCGCGCCGCCCAAGCCGCCAAGCAGCAGTACGGATTTTCCAAAGCCGACGTATTTATCAAAGGAATCGGCTTGGGGCGCGATGCCGCGGTCCGAGTCCTGAGCGGCATGGACATTCAGGTCGAGACAATTAGCGACGTTACCGGCGTACCTCATGGTGGCGTGCGGCCCAAGAAAGCTAGGAGAATCTAAGCCATGGCCCGAGATCGTCAATCAATCGTCAAAATGAGTCGCCGCGAAGGCTATGCTTTGCACCCCAAAGCCCACAAAGCGCTGGTCAAACGCAGCGCTAAACCCGGCCAAAATCCGCAGAGCCGCGGCCCACGCGGTGGCAATAAAACCAGCCAATACTCTTTGCAACTGCGTGAAAAGCAAAAAGTGAAGCGTTTATACGGATTATTAGAGCGTCAATTCAGCAACCTCATGAAAGAGGCCGCTCGGCGCCAAGGTCAATCTGGCCAGGTGCTCCTGCAGTTACTCGAACAACGAGCTGACAACGCCGTATATAGAGCCGGTTTCGCGCCCAGTCGCCGCGCCGCTCGCCAGCTGATGACCCATGGCCACTTTTTGCTCAATGACCGCCGCGTCGACATTCCTTCCATCCGGCTCAAGCCCGGCGACAGTCTCTCGGTACGTCCCCACAGCCTGAAAACCGAATACTTCAAGAAGCTGGACGATGTCAGTCCCGCTCCGGCCGAAGTCCCCGCCTGGCTAAAGGCTGATCGCAAGAAAGTTGTCATATCGATAAGCGGCGTGCCAGCGCGTGAGCACGCCGAGCCCGATATCAACGAGCAGTTAATCGTAGAGTACTATTCACGCTAAAGAAGGAGCAGAAGCACAGCATGTCAAATAATATTCACACCCCCAGCCTCGTCAAAGTCGACGAGCATAGTGCTACCAGCGTCACGTTTGTCGTCGAGCCGCTACATAGCGGTTATGGCATGACGCTTGGCAACAGCTTGCGCCGCGTACTGCTTTCCAGTATCTCCGGAGCCGCCGTTACCGCCTTTAAGGTCGAAGGAGTTACCCACGAGTTTACTACTGTACCTGGCGTCAAAGAGGACGTCGTCGATATCATGCAAAACCTCAAGGGCATCCGTTTCCGCGTCTACGGCGATCAGCCCCAGATCTTGCGTATCACCAAACAAGGTAAGGGAACCGTTATCGCCAAAGATATTCAGACCAATGCCGACGTCGAGGTAGTCAACCCCGAGCATGTCATCGCGACCATAGACGACGCCAAAGCCAAACTGGTCATTGATCTGAGCGTGGAAGTTGGTCGCGGCTACCGCACCATCGAGGAAGGCACCAGCCGCAAAGCCAGTGACATGATCGCCCTAGACGCCATCTTTAGCCCAGTACTACGCGTACGCTACAAGGTTGAAAACACCCGCGTCGGCCAAGCGACTGATTTGGACAAATTACTTCTGACCGTTGATACCGATGGTTCGATCACGCCGCAGGACGCTTTCGAGGAAGCCTCCGCCATCCTCATCAACCAGTACACCGCGCTGGCTGGCAAAACCCGCGTCGAGACGACCGACAGCCTCGCGGTATCAGGCGGCGGCGAAGACGGCGAATTTGGCAACGACCTCCTAGGCGACGAACCGACTGCCCTCAACACCTCTATCGAAGACCTCAACCTCTCGGCTCGCACCACCAACGCGTTGATTAACAATGACATTCACACCATCCGCGATCTGTTCGCCCTCAATGACGCCGAACTGCGCGACCTCAAAGGTTTTGGCAACAAAGCGCTCGATGAAGTCAAAGAAAAACTAGCGGAGTTGGAGCTCTAAGATGCATCGCCACGGGTACCAAGGTCGAAAATTCCACCGCGAGCGCGATCAGCGTAACGCCTTGATTAAAGGCCTAGCTGATTCGTTGATCAAATACGAATCAATCGAAACCACGCTGCCCAAGGCTAAAGAAATCGTGCCCTACGTCGAAAAACTCATCACCAAGGCCAAAAAAGGCGATTTGCACAATCGTCGCCAGGTTATCAGCGGCCTGCAGACGTTAGCTAGCGCCCACAAACTGGTTGACGAGATAGCGCCCAAGCTCAAAAGCCGCTCCAGCGGACACTTACGCGTCGAAAAAACCGCGCTTCGCCGCGGTGACAACGCCCAGCTAGCTCGTGTCAGCTTTGTTGACGACCTTAAGGCCGCGCCAGTTGCCAAAGCCGCCACTGTCAAAGCTGTCAAAGAAGCTCCCAAGCCTGCCGCGAAGCCAACAATCAAGACTACTTCTAAAAAATTGGCCATCAAAAAGGAGATAGCCAAATGAAAACCTACAGCGCCAAACCGACTGACGTAACGCGCGCTTGGTACATCGTGGACGCCAGCGAAGCGCCACTAGGTCGTGTCGCCACCAAAGTCGCCACCCTTTTGACTGGTAAAGGCAAACCGCAGTTCACCAAGCACATCGACTGCGGTGATTTCGTGATCATCATCAACGCCAAGGACACTGTCGCCACCGGCGATAAACTCAATAAGAAGATCTATTATCGTCACAGCAACTACCCCGGCGGCCTCAAAGAAGCCACTTTAGCCGAAAAGATGGAAAAAGACCCAACCTTCGCCATCACCAACGCTGTCCGCGGCATGCTGCCAGTCAACAAACTACGTGACGAGCGTCTCAAACGCCTCAAAGTCTATGCCGACACCGACCACAAGCACGAAGCCCAGAAACCAACCACTATTTCAGTAAAGGACAAATCATGAATACAAGGGAAAAGAGCAGCCAGAGACAGCGAATTCATTTCGCTGCCCTGCGCGATGAGAAAAACCGCCAGGTTTGTCTCATAAGCCGGAGGCGCAAATAATGCCCGCAAAAGACACCTATTTCTACGCCCTCGGTCGCCGTAAAAGTGCCACTGCTCGTGTTCGCCTGCAAGGTGGCAAAGGTGCGATCACCGTCAACGGTAAACCAGCCGCCGAATACTTCGCCGACAGCAAATACTTACTCAATAAACTCCAGCAACCATTCGTAGTGCTCGACAATGTCGGCAAATTCGACATCAGCGCCGTCGTCTCTGGCGGCGGCCACCAAGGCCAGATCGAGGCCATCCGCCTCGGTATCAGCAAAGCTTTGGCTATCATGAACGAAGACCTCAAGAGCACCCTCAAGCGTGCCGACCTCCTCAGCCGCGATTCTCGCGAAAAAGAACGCAAGAAATTCGGCCTCAAAGGCGCCCGCAAACAACGCCAATTCACCAAGCGCTAATTTTAGAGCAAACCTTGCCTTCGCTTGACAAGAGGGTGTATAATAATCCGCATGTCAAGTTCACAATGCAACCAATATTGGTTTACCAACACTTCTCGTGGCGGTAGTTTTGCTGTGTTGACATAAATTAAATAATACGCAAACAGTAAACCGCCTGAGCAAGAGGCGGTTTTTTAATGTTCGAAAGGAGAAAAGATGACAGCGGAAAGACCAACACAACAACAGGAAATAAGTCAAACCGAGCAAACTGAGGTGGATGCGACAGCGCGTCTCATTATGCTACAAGCAGAACGGGCATCTTCTGAAGTAGATGACCAGCACCAGCGTGCCCATGTTGCTGGTTCAGCAGTGATGTCACGATCCGTAGATGGTGGAAAATCATATTTCGTGCCGAATAACCCACTTGAGCTATAATAGAGGATACTAATGAGTAAACCAGTAATTTTGACAGGCCTGCGGGCTAATAATGACTTGCATATTGGCAATTATTTGGGGGCTTTGCTGCCTATGGTCGACATGGCCAAGCAGCATGCTGGCGAATATCAGATTAATCTGTTCGTGCCGGATTTGCACAGCTTCACGACGCCAATAAATCACAGTCAGTTACAAGCGGGAATTATGCAAGCACTTAAGGTGTTTGTGGCCTCAGGCTTGCCTTTGGACGACTCGAATGTGCACATTTATCGTCAAAGCTACATGCCAGCTCACAGTGAACTAGCATGGATTCTCGATTGTTTTACAGGATTCGGCGAGTTGAGTCGTATGACCGAGTTCAAGGACAAGTCGGCGCGTCTCGGTGTCGACCATATTGGCGTCGGCCAGTTTAACTATCCACCACTTATGGCAGCCGACATTTTGCTTTATGACGCGTTGTATGTGCCAGTTGGCGATGATCAGCGGCAGCATATAGAGTTTACGCGGACAATTGCCGAGCGGCTTAATAATCGTTTCGGTGAACTATTCGTGATACCCAAAACAATGCAAGAGCAGCACGAGTTTTTTGGCAAAGACCAGGGGTTGCGCATCAAAGATTTGGCCGATCCGACCAAGAAGATGAGCAAATCTGACGCTAGCGGCAAGGGCGTAATCTTTATGACCGATACACCAGAGGTAGCGCGCAACAAGGTCATGGCGGCCACCACTGATAGTTTGGGCGACATCGCCTACGATAAAGACAAGCAGCCTGGTATCGCCAATCTGATAGATATTCTGGCGCTACTAAGCGGCCGCGAGCCAGCCGAGGTACAGCGGCAATACGAGGGCCAAAGTCAGTACGGGCCGTTCAAGACAGCTGTGTGCGAAGCGGTCGTAACGTTTTTGAAAGATTTTCAGGCTCGGCTGGCGGCTGTCGACGAGCAGGCTGTCATGGCCAAGCTCGCGGCGTCCGAACAACAGATGAACGAGCAGGCTAACGCCACGCTTCTGAAGGTACAGCAAGCCGTCGGCCTGAGGGAGTAGATGAACGAATCAGAGCTAGATCGAAACGAGCGGTTGGATCGGTATGTCGTGCGGCAGCTGCCGGATTTGAGTCGGGCCGCGGCCGCGCGGTTGATTGAGGAGGGCAAAGTCATCGTCAATGGTAAACCGTCATCTAAGCCAAGTTATAGAGTACGGCTTGCTGACAAGATACAGATTCAGTATCAGGCCGCGGAGGCTGCTCAAATCCCCGACATCACGTTGCCGATTATCTATGAAGACAAGGACTGCGTGGTGATCAACAAGCCGCTCGGCCTGCTGACGCACAGCAAAGGCGCTTTTAACCCGGAAGCGACGGTAGCCACCTGGCTCAGTTCGCGGGTCAAAGGTATGGACAGCGAACGGGCGGGTATTGTGCATCGGCTAGATAGGGCTACAAGCGGCGTCATGATTTGCGCCAAGACGCCGAAAGCCCTCGGCTGGCTGCAAAAGCAGTTTTCACTACGCAAGGTCAAAAAGAGCTACCTGGCGGTTATACAGGGGTCGCTAGCCAAAGATCAGGCCATCATCGACATGCCGATCGAGCGTAATCCCCGCAAGCCGCAAACCTTTCGCGTCGGTAGCAATGGCAAGTCGGCAATGACCGAGTATAGAGTGCTGCGGACAGATGGCGCGTTGAGTTTGGTGGAGTTAAAGCCGACGACTGGCCGAACGCATCAGTTACGGGTGCACTTGCAGCACCTCGGTCATCCAATCGTCGGCGACACGCTGTATGGCGGCCAGACGGCCAAACGATTATTTCTCCATGCTCAGAGCCTCGAAATCACCCTGCCCAGCAAAGAGCGCAAAACTTTTACCGTACCCGCTCCCAAGGAGTTTCAGGAGTTACTGGCGGCATGAAGGATCTAGTGCTGCATGATCTGACCAAGGCTCAGGTAGAGGCTTTTATCAAATCGCCGTCTCACGCCGTACGGCTGGTCGGGCCGACGGGCAGCGGCAAATTGACCCTGGCGCGATCGCTGGCAGAGACGCTATTGGGCTTGCGAGCAGGCGGTTTTGACGATCACGCCTACACGACGACGCTGAGTTCTCCTGAGGGCAAGGCTATCGGTATCGAGGCGGTACGCGAGCTGGAGCACTTTCTCAGCCTGAAAGTACCGCGGGCTGCTGCCTATCACCGAGCGGTCATCATCGAAGGCAGTCATCTGTTAACCACCGAAGCCCAAAACGCTCTGCTCAAAACGCTGGAAGAGCCGCCCGCGGGCACAGTGCTGCTGTTGACTGTGACGCGCGACCAGGGCTTGTTGCCGACTATTCGTTCGCGTACCCAAACGGTGACTGTCCACAAGCCTCAGCGCGCGGAGGTAGAGAGCTACTTTCGACGTGGTAATTTTCAAGATGCACAGATCAAGCAAGCCTACGCTATCAGTGGTGGCCTGCCCGGTTTGATGCGCGCGCTGCTAGATCAGACCGAACATCCACTGATAGCGGCCACCGCTCAAGCCCGAAAGCTGCTCAGTAGTACGGTCTATGAGCGGCTTCTGATGGTTGACGAGCTGGCAAAGCAGCGTGCTCTAGCGGTCGATACGACTTTTATCCTGCAGCAGATGGCCCATGTCAGCTCGCAAACTGCCAGCGGCGCGGCGGCCACCAAGTGGCAAACGGTGTTGACGGCCAGCTACGAGGCCGCCGAAGCCTTACAGGCCAACGGGCAGCCAAAGCTAGTACTGACCAATCTGATGCTCCATCTCTGATGACAAGACGCTATGCTATACTTATAAGCGATAATTATGTATGAATTGCTCATCATAGCCGTTTTTGGCGCTCTGGCATACCACAACGCGCACGTCCATGACGACGAGTTCGCCAACGTTTCCCGTCGGGTCGGTGATCGCCTCGGGAAACTGTGGGATATCGCTCATCAGGGGATGCGTGAAAACCGCTTTCTGCGGGCCGAAAAAGCTCTGCTGACCATCCTCAAAATTGACGAAAAAAACGCCGCTGCCTACAACCGTCTGGGCATCCTCTACGCCAAACAAAAGGAGTACCGCGATGCCATCGACTGCTTCGAGATTGCCTCGTCTATCGAGTCAACCCCTTCGAGCCTGCACAATCTCGGCTTGATCTATTACGAAACTGAAAATTACGAAAAAGCCGCCGTCGCCTTCGAGCAAGCTCTCAAGCTGGAAGATAATCTAGCTGCTCGCCATGTCGCCTACGCCAAAGTCCAAGAAAAGCTGGGCAACGACAAGCTGATGTTTCAGGAGCTGGAAAAAGCTGCCGAATTGGAGCCCAACCGCGAGACATTCACGCTGCTTCTCAAAGCCTACACCAATCATGACATGCAAGTCGAGGCCGACCTCATCGCCGATCGTCTCAAAAAGCTAGTCGTGCCCGCCGGCCGCCGCAAACGCATCCTTCGTCCCCGCCGCGTCGTAGTCTAGGCGTCAGGAAATAACTCTTCCATCGAGCTTGTCCCGTCTAATATCTGCGGGGGTACGGGTGCTTGTACGATTAAGTCTTTATGACCAAAGAGCGCGTTTATCTTACAGCTTATTACCAAGTCAGTTTTTGTTGCTGGTTTTCCCGAAGTTGCAGTAACTCCCAATAC